>NZ_BAAGZM010000837.1:0-1467 GCF_054778495.1 Hymenobacter agri | reverse complement strand
CGAGGCCGACGAACCCGCCGCTCCTGCCGACGCCGCCCCAACACTGCCGCCGCGCAAGCACCCCAAGCGCGCCCGCTTCGCCGCCGAAGAATAGTCGCCGCCCCTTTCTACCATCACCTCATCCCATTCTCGCCATGAAAAAGACCAAGGACAAAGCCAAGAAAAATAAAGCTGGCAAAAAAGCTACCCTGCTGGGCGGGGCCGCCAAATCCGTTAAAAACCTGCGCAAGCACAAGTTCAGCACCACCCAGAAAGTGCTGGCTGGGGCCGCCCTCGCGGCGTTGGGCGTTGGCTACTTGGCCAAGCGCCTGAATGGCACCGACCTGCCCGCCCGCCCTGATGCTACCACCACCGCCGATGCCGACGCCGCCGAAAGCAGCCTGGCCGCGATGGACGCCAACGCCTAAGCAACGCAGGCACGAAAACTGAAAAAGCCCCGCCCCCAGCTACTGAAGCTGCGGGGCGGGGCTTTTTCGTAATTGGCCGAGTGCTTATTCGGCGGCGGGAGCGGCCGGGGGCGGCGTGGCGCCGGCCATGCGTACACGCACGGCATTGGGGCCTTTGGGGCCCATCTCTACTTCAAACGTCACCTTGTCGTTCTCGCCAATGGTGAGGCCGCCCAAGGCGTTGGCGTGCACAAAAATGCTTTCCTGCGTCTGCGCGTCGCGGATGAAGCCGTAGCCCTTCGAGGAGTTGAAGAACGTGACGCTGCCGCTGCGCTGCGTGTCTTCGGGCTCGCGGTCTTCCTGCTTGCGAACGCTGATTTGAATTTCCTCGTCCTTGATGACGCGCTTCTTGGTGGGGTCGGGCGGGGTGGAGGTGATGTTGCCGTTTTCGTCGACGTAAGCAAACATCTCTTCCAGGGCCGCGCCGGATTTGGCATTGGCCTGGCGCTCGGCTTTGCGCTCTTCCTTCTCGGTTTTCTTCTTCGCGCGCTTTTTCTCGTTGTCTTTCTTACCAAATGTCTCTTGAGACCTACCCATAGTTTTTTGTTGCTAAATCGTGGTGGCTGGTGGTGCCGGTGGCAAACGCGACCCCGCCAGCGGAGTGGATTGTGACGAAGATACGCAATATAGCCGGCCGTTCGTCAGGTTGGCTTATTGCGGGGCGGTCCAGCGGGTTTTTCGCCAGGCTTCGCGCTGCGCGGGCGTGAGGAACGTCCAGGCCACAAAGCGGCTTTTCTTCTGTCCCTGAGCCATTTCGATGGTGCGTACTTCGGTGGCGCCAGCCGTTTGCAGGGCGCGGTACACGCCGGGCAAGGTTTCCTTTTTCGACACCAGCGACGTGAACCAATAGGCCGTGCGGGGCCGGCGGCCGCTTTCCTGCACCATGCGCCGGATGAAGCTGGCCTCGCCGCCTTCGCACCACAATTCATTGTTCTGCCCGCCAAAGTTGAGCACCGGCCGGCCGGTGCGCCCCGTGCCCAGGCTACTAGTTTTGCGCTGCGAGCCCGCCGCCGCGGCCGCC
>NZ_BAAGZM010000836.1:0-1469 GCF_054778495.1 Hymenobacter agri | reverse complement strand
GCGGTAGCCGTCTTTGTCGTCGCCGCGGGCGCCATCGGCCAGCCTTTCGGTGGCGGTCCAGGTGGCGCTGCCGCGCTGCTCGCTCTGGCGCAGCAGCATGCCAAACTGCGCCACGGCAGCTGCAAAGCGGAAATCGGGCGAGGCTTTTTCGATAGCCACGGGCGCGCCCACCAGCGGCTGGGCCAGCAGCTTGCTGGTACTGCCCTGCGGCTCTTTGTAGCGCAGCTTCACGGTTAGCACATCGTTGGCAATGGATTGGGACGCGGGTTTTTCGGGCTGATACTTCAGGCCGTCGACCAGCGGTTGGGGGCTGCCCACGGGCACGATTTCGTAGAGGGCCGTGACGGTGTGGCCCGCGCCGAGCTCGCCGGCGTCCTTGCGGTCGTTGTTGAAATCTTCGGCGGCCAGCAGGCGGTTTTCGTAGCCCACGAGGCGGTAGTTGGCCACGCGGGCGGGGTTAAACTCGACCTGCAGCTTCACATCCTTGGCCACGGTGAAGAGCGTGCCACCGAATTGCGCCACCAGCACGCGCCCGGCTTCGTCGAGGTTGTCGAGGTAGGCGTAGTTGCCGTTGCCCTTGTCGGCCAGGGTTTCCATGCGCGAGTCGCGCAGGTTGCCGCGGCCGCAGCCCAGCACCGTGAGGAACACCCCGCTTTCGCGCTGGTCTACAATCAGCTGCTCCATGGCCGCGTCGGAGCTTTCGCCCACGTTGAAGTCACCGTCGGTGGCCAGAATCACGCGGTTGTTGCCTTCTTTCTGAAAGGCTTGCTTGGCCGTGGAATAGGCCAGGCGCAGGCCAGCACCGCCCGCCGTGGAGCCGCCCGATTGCAGCCGGTCCAGCGCGTCGAGGATGACCTGGGGCTGATTGCCGGGCGTGGGCGGTAGCACCAGCCCGGCCGCGCCGGCATAGGCCACGAGCGCCACGTGGTCCTGTGGGCGTAGCTGCTTCACCAGCAATTTCAGGCCGGCTTTCACCAGCGGCAGCTTATCATCCGAAAACATCGAGCCCGATACATCGACCAAGAACACAAGGTTGGCGGGCGGCAGCTGGGCCGTTTCCACCTTGCGGGCCTGCACGCCGATGCGCGCCAGCTGGTGGGCGGGGTTCCAGGGGCAGGCGGCCAGCTCGGTGCTGATGCGCACAGGGTCGGGCGAGGCGGTGGGCGGCGCGGCGTAATCGTAGCGGAAATAGTTCAGCATTTCCTCCACCCGCACGGCGTCGCGCGGGGGCAGCTGACCTTCGTTCAGAAAGCGGCGCACGTTGCTGTAGGAGGCATTGTCCACGTCGAGCGCGAAGGTGCTGAGCGGGTCTTTTTTCGCTTCGAAAAAGGTGTTTTCAGCTACGTGGGCGTAGGTATCGCCGGCACCAGCTTCGTCGCGGGCGGGCAGGCTAGGCATGGGCGAAGGAGCGCCCCAGCCGCTTTCGGTGGTGTAGCCTGGCTGCGCGGCAAGCCGGCGGCCGTTGCGCG
>NZ_BAAGZM010000835.1:0-1475 GCF_054778495.1 Hymenobacter agri | reverse complement strand
GGAGCGTAGGCATCGGCGCAGCCGGGGCTGAGCACCACGCCGGGCAGGCCGTACCAGTCGGCCAGGCGCAACAGGGTGCCGAGGTTGCCGGGGTCGCGCACTTCGTCGAGGGCCAGCAACAAACCGGTTTCGGGCAGCGTTAGGGGCAGCGGCGGGCTGGTGGGCTGGCGGGCAATGGCCAAGGCCGTAGTGTTGGTAGCCAGCGTGCCGAGCTGGGTAAGTTCGTGCTCGGTAGCGGGGCTAACCGGCACGTGGCCCGGTAGTTGGGCACGGTATTGGTCGGCAAATTCGGGCGTGGCCAGCACGTGTTCGGTTTCCAGGTCAGAACTTAGCAGCTCCAACACACTTTTCCCTCCCTCGACCAGAAATGCCCCGTGGCGGTGGCGGTACTTCTTTTGGTGCAGAGACTGCACGTATTTGCCCAGTGCTTTTGAAACCATTGTTTATCTCTTGTTTTGCAAACCTACGGCGCGGCGGCCGGCTGGGCCCCGTGCTGGGCTTGCTGGCGGTGGCCGCCTGTTCGCCGTTCAAGCTGCTCAAGCCCAACCAGCGCCTGCTCAGCCGCGTCGAAATCTCCGGCGTCGACAAGCCGGCCGATAAAGAGGCGCTGAAAACCCTGGTGCAGCAGAAGCCCAACACCCAGCTGCCGCTGCCCAAGCTCGCCATCTATCAGCTCGGATTTAAGTTCTACGATTCGGTGAAGCTGCGCTCGAAGCTGCGCGACATTCAAACTACCTACGCGGCCAAGATGAAGGCCGCCGGCACCGATTCGGCCGAGCTGGGCAGGCTCATTTCGCGGCGCGAGCGCAAAATCAAGCGCAAGCAGCTGGCCCTCGACAAGGGCAATGCCATCATGCGCCTGGGCGAGCCACCGGCCATCTACGACACGGCCCTCACTAAGCGTACCGTGCAGCAGATGACCACCTACCTGCACACGCACGGCTTTTTCCGGGGCACGGTGTCGGCCACCGATACGGCCCGCTTTAAGCGCAGTCTGCTGTTTCGGGTGCTCACGGCGCCGGGCCGCCTCCTTCCGAGTAAGGGCGACTCGCTGGACCGCGTGAAGCAGTATCGCCGCGTGACGGTGACCTACCACGTGAACGAAAACCTGCTGTTCCGCTACCGCCTGCAGCCGCCGGTCATCGCCGACTCGGGCGTGGCCGCCGTGGTGCGCGCCGCCCGGCCCGCCACGGTGCTGCACGAAAACCGCCGCTACAACGAAGACACCATCAGCCTGGAGCGCACCCGCCTCGAAACGGCCATCCGCAACGCGGGCTACTACGATTTCCGCCAGCAGTACATCAGCTACGAGGCCGACACGAGCTTTGACCAGGGCACCGTGCGCCTGCGCATGCTCATTGCCAACCCCGGCCTGGCCCAGGGCCACCGCGTCTACACCATCCGGCAGGTGCGCTTTGTGACTGATGCCGGCGTGGGCCGCACCCTACGCAACGCCGCCGGCGACACCCTGCGCA
>NZ_BAAGZM010000834.1:0-1476 GCF_054778495.1 Hymenobacter agri | reverse complement strand
AGATGCGCCTCGAAGTGCTGCTGCCGCTGCACCGGCAGGCGGCTGTGCTGCGAGCGCTGCGGGCCACGCACCCGTACGAAGAAGTTGCCTATGAACTGATTAAGCTGGAAAACGTGCAGCAGGACGTGGGCGCGGGCTTGGTGGGCGAGCTGCCCGAGGCGCTGACGCCCGCCGCCTTCCGCCAGCTGCTGAAGCAGCGGCTGCTGGTGCCGGTGGTGCGCCACACGGCGTTCGACAAGCCCATCAAAACCGTGGCCATCTGCGGTGGGGCGGGCGCGTTTCTGATTAGCGCGGCGCGGGGCGCGCAGGCCGATGCCTACGTGACCGGCGACGTGAAATACCACGAGTTTTTTGGGGCCGAGGGCCAGCTCATGCTCTGCGACGTGGGCCATTTCGAGAGCGAACAGTTCACCGGCGAGGTGTTCCGGGATTTGCTAACGGCCGGTTTTGCACGTACTTTTGCGGTCTTAATCGCTGAAACCCCGACGAACCCCGTTCAATATGACTGCTAAAAATGCCGCCGTGGCTCCCGCCGACGTTCCCGTAGCCGCCAAGCTCGAAGCCCTGCTCACCCTGCAGCAGCTCGACTCGCAGCTCGACGAAATCCGGCGCGTGCGGGGCGATTTGCCCGAGGAAGTGAGCGACCTCGAAGACGAGATTGCTGGCTACGAAGTGCGCGTGAAGAAGTTCGACGAAGAAATTCAGGGCCTCAACGACACCATCAAGGCCCGCAAGCAGGCCAGCAAAGACGCCGAGTCGCTCATCAAGAAGTACGACGAGCAGCAGCAGAACGTGCGCAACAACCGCGAGTTCGAGGCCATTGCCAAGGAAATTGAGCTGCAGCGCCTGGAAATCCAGATTTCCGACAAGAAAATCAAGGAAGCCCAGTACCAGATTGACGTGAAAAACGCCGAAATCAGCGGTACGAAGAACAAGCTCGACGAGCGCCGCAAGGACCTCGACACCAAAAAGGGCGAGCTCGACACCATCGTGGCTGAGAATGAAGAAGAAGAGCGCGGCCTGATGGCCAAGCGTGAGGAAGCCACTAAGCCGGTGGAAGACCGCCTGCTGACGGCCTACACCCGCATCCGCGGCAATGTGCGCAACGGCCTGGCCGTGGTGCTGGTGCGCCGCGACGCCTGCGGCGGCTGCTTCAACACGGTGCCGCCCCAGCGCCAGGCCGATATCATCTCGCACAAGAAAATCATCGTGTGCGAGCACTGCGGCCGTATCCTGGCCGATGTGGAGGCCCGCACCGCGTAAGCTCAGCTTTCACGTAGGTCATCAATCTGATTGATTGCGATATTTCGTAAAAAGGAACGGCCCTGGGTCGTTCCTTTTTTGTTCCTGTCCCGATGGTAGTAGCGGTAGTTTCCTGGATGAAGGCCCACGCTGGCCGGCGGCGGCGAGTAGCGCGGGGTGCTGCGGGCCTGCTGAGTGCGCTGTTGCTGATGGGCTTTGGCCCCCCGCAGGCCG
>NZ_BAAGZM010000833.1:0-1480 GCF_054778495.1 Hymenobacter agri | reverse complement strand
CGGCGCGCCCGGGGCCACCCCGATGCGCTCGATGCTCATGTTCAGGGCGTATTTCCACTGGCCGTCGGGCTGCTTGCGCCACAGCGTCACGTACTCGCCGGCGGCCTGGGCGCGGTCGTTTTGCAGCATCGTCCAAGGGCCGGTGGTGTAGGCCAGGTCGCCGGTCTGGGCCACGTCGGCCAGCAGCGGGTACCAGGTCAGGCGGGTGTTGGGCTTCACCGGGCGGGCGTTCCAGGCGGCCGATGCTTCCACCAGCTTACCATTTTCGACCACCAGAGCCGTGGGGGCGGCATTGGCCAGAAATGCTGTTTTCATCCCATTCTTCGTTGCCTGCTCGGCAAAAGAAGACTCGGCCGCCAATACAGCCTGGCGGGGCGTTTGAGCCGAAACCGCACCCGCAAGCAGAAGCGTAGCCAACGAGGCAAGAGTAAACTTTGTCTTCATAAGATGCAAAATCAACGAATGGATAGTACTAAGGTAGTCACTTCGGGATAATTATACTTTTCTTACCCCCTAAAAGTTCCGTTTTGGCCGGCGAATGGCAGCCGCCCACGGTTCGTGTTGCCGCCGCACTGCCGGGCGGCGCCTACTTTTGCGCGCATTCTTTATCGACGCCACCCCCTCATTGCCATCCCCCATGAACCTAGCCGACCTCACCGCCCGCGCCCGCCGCATTCGCCTCGTCCTCACCGATTGCGACGGCGTACTCACCGACGGCGGCGTGTACTACTCCGAGCGCGGCGAGGAGATGAAGCGCTTCAGCATCCGCGACGGCATGGGCGTGGAGCGCCTGCGGGCGCAGGGCATTAGCAGCGGGATTATGACGGGGGAAATTTCGCCCTCGGTGCGCACCCGCGCCGCCAAGCTCAAAATTGAGGAGCTGCACCTCGGCATCAAGGACAAGCCGGCCTGCCTGCGCGAGATTATGGCCCGCACCGGCCTGGCCGCTGAGGAAATTGCCTTCATCGGCGACGACACCAACGACGTGGAGATTCTGGGCATGGTGGGCTTTGCCGCCTGCCCCGGCGACGCCACCTCCTTCGCCCGCGCCGTGGCCGATTTCCATTGCCAGACGCCCGGCGGCCACGGCTGCTTCCGCGAGCTGGCCGAATTTATTATTACGGCGCAAAGCAACAACGCCTAAAAAAATTGCAAGGCGGAAAAATCGTCATACCGGGCATTAGCCCGCCTGACAATTTTTCCGCCTTGCGTTTATTCAAAGGGCCCTATTCGGGCAACAGTCCCTGGCGGGCGGCCAGCTTGATGAGGGCGGCCGTGTTGCGGGTTTGGGTCTTGTCCATGATGTTTTGCCGATGGGTTTCGACCGTGCGCTTGCTGGTGAAGAGGCGCTCGGCGATTTCGGCATTAGTGAGGCCGTCGGCCACCAGGGCCAGCACCTCCATTTCACGCTTGCTCAGGCCCAGAGCGGCGCGGGCCACGTCGCCCTGGGCCGGGCTGCCCGCGTAGAGGCGCGCCAGCA
>NZ_BAAGZM010000832.1:0-1484 GCF_054778495.1 Hymenobacter agri | reverse complement strand
GGCACGGTGCCGGTAGCAGGGTCGCGCGTGAGGGCGGCTTCCTGGGCTTCGGCCTCGTCGGGGCGGTCGGTTTGGGGGTGTTCGCGGCGCTCCTCGGCAGCACTGTCGCGGTGGTGCTTCTTCACCACGCGGTCATCGGTATGCTGGCAGCTGGCGACGGCTAGTGCGCCTGCTGCCAGAAAAAGCCGCACAGCAGTGCGGCCAAGCGTAAATTGTTGCATCATAAAACGAGAAGTCGGCAACCTATTAATTACCAGCAAAATAGGAACAGAAGCAAGACAACGCGGTATGGCATCATTAAAAGCCGCACCGGTCAAATTCCACAAATATACCCGGCGGGCACCGGGCATCATAGCCAAGTGGCGCGTTTCCGTTATTGGTCCGATTCAGGCATTCGCAGCCATTCTCCAGCGGCAGTATTCTGCCTATTCGTACCGGGCACGAAGCGCCTGTTATGCGGTGTCAATTCACCGCACTGCACCAATGCGGCCAGCCTGTCAACGTCAGATTACGCCGCCCGATAGCCGACTAGCGCGCCAGCTTCTCGGCCCGAAACAGGTCGTCGGCCGTTTGCAGCGCCGGAATGGTCAGGCTGAAATTGTAGGCTACGCTACTGATGGTGGCGCGGCGCGCCCGGGCCAGCCCCTCCGACACGCCGGGCGTGACGGGCGGGTCGGGTTCGATGGCCTCGCCGGGCCGGAGCGAAGTCGTTACGGGTGTGTTGAAGACCGGGCCGCGGTGGCAGGCCGCCGCCAACAGCCCCAAAGCCACCACCGCCGGGCGGGCAGGAAAACGAAAGTTCATGAGCAAGCGAGTATTACAGGCTGACGCGGAAGGACACCCGCGGTAGAGACGCATATTTGCGGCTCGTCGTTGAACGGTTGTGCGAGCGCAATGAGCATTGGAGCCTCAGCGAACCCGACAACCGTTCAACGACGAGCCGCAAATATGCGTCTCTACCCCCATGAGCCCTCTACCGCCGTCCGTTGCCGCTGTCCATCTCTACCCGCTGGGCGACGCGGCCGTGGTGCTGGAATTCGGCAGCACCATCAGTCCGGCCACGCACGCGGCCATCACGGCTTTCGCGGCCAAGCTGGCAACGCGGCCGTTCGTAGGCTTGCGCGAGGCGGTGCCCGCTTTCACCACCCTCACCGTGTATTACGACCCGTGGCTGGCCAGCGAGCACGGCCGCTACCCCGAACCCTACGAGCGGGTGGCTGCTCAGCTACGGGCGCTGCTGGCCGAAGCGCCCGACACGGCCGCCGCGGCCGAAGCTGAAGTCGTGGAAATTCCAGTCTGCTACGGCGGCGAATTCGGGCCCGATTTAGTTTTTGTAGCCGAGCACGCCGGTTTGAGCACGGCGGAAGTCATTGCCCGGCACACCGCGCCCGACTACCTGGTGCACCTGATTGGCTTCGCGCCCGGCTTCCCGTACCTGGGTGGAATGGATGCGCGGCTGGCCACGCCGCGCCGGCCGCAGCCGC
>NZ_BAAGZM010000831.1:0-1484 GCF_054778495.1 Hymenobacter agri | reverse complement strand
CGGCGCTGCTGGCAGCCACCACCAGCAGCTGCCCCGTGGGCAGCGGTACCAGGGCCCCGCCGCCGCTATAGCCCGTGAAATCGGCTGGCAGGGCCGCCCGCCCGCCAGTACCAAATGCCGGGTCGAGCTGGCCGTTGGGCAAAAGGCGATACGCCACCAGCTGGGGGGTGGGCGTGGGGGTGACGAAGAGAAACGTTTCGTACCCGAGCAGCACCGTCCGGTCGGCGTTATCTACCAGGCCGTCGAAACTGGAATAGGTTGAGTTGTTGTAGGGCACCGTGCCGGTAAAGCTGGCATCAGCGGTACCATTGGCCTGCAAGCGGACTGCCCGGGGGTAGTTGAAATTCAGCGTAGAAGTACGGCCGATGAGAATGAGTTGCCCACTGGATTGCTGGCCCAGGCGGCTGATTTCGCCGCCCTGCGTGCCTGCCAGCAGCGTATAGGCACCCTGCGAAGCAAAGGAACTATCCAACTGGCCATTAGCCAGCAGCCGGGTGGCCAGCCATTGTCCGCTGCGTCGCCCGCCCAGCACAATCTTGCCATCTGTTTGTACACATACGGCCAGCGCTTTGCTCTGCTCTTGGGTGCACGAGGCCGACGAGCAGATGGTGCTGGGCAATGCACCGAACTCAATACTCACCCGGCCGCCGTTGCCGAATGTGGCGTCCAACGCCCCGGCCGGCGTGTAGCGAGCCACTTCCAGGCCTCCGCTGCCGTAGCCGGCCACTACCAGCTTGCCATCGGGCTGCAGGGCAACACTCTGCGCCTGGTCGGTGGTGTTGCCGCTGGTGAACGTGGTGAGAACCCGGCCATTCGTGCCGAATGTGGGGTCGAGAATAGTAGACTGCGCCCAACTGGTTAGTGGTAGGCTGCAGGCCAGTAGTAGGCGCGCAAGGCGGGTAGGTAGTGGGTTTCTCATGAAAGAAAGGTTGAAAATGCGTCCGCAATATAGATATGGTTACTTGGTAATCAATTGCTGCTCAGGCCTGCTGCGCCACTCCGGCAGCCGGGTGAATTGCCGGGTAGAGCGGAGATTCCCTCGCGCAGGTCCGTACGAGGGAGGCAGGCTGGCGGGTATAAGGGATATTTCGTGGCGCTGATAGCCGGCAACGAATAGCCGGCAATTGCGGTATTAGCCGTGGTCAGGGCATCTCATCGCCGTCAGGCATACTCCCATCTGGGTAGATGATTTACTTAAAATGCCGGCCGGCCGCTAAACCCCCTACATTTGGGCATGCCCATACACTTATCTGAGCGCGTGCAGCAAGGGCGCCGCCTGCCGAGCGCATGGCTGCCGCTGCTGCTGCTGCTGCTAACCTTGTTACTGGCTGCCTGCCAGTCTCAGCACCAACCTGCCGATACTGCGGGCGTGCCGCCCGTAGGCCACTACCAAGGGACGCTGGGAGCCGCCGGTGGCCCCCAGCTGAAGGCGGCGCTCGACCTGCGCCATCCCAGCGCGGGCCACTACGACGCCGAGCTGACCG
>NZ_BAAGZM010000830.1:0-1494 GCF_054778495.1 Hymenobacter agri | reverse complement strand
CCGCAGCCAAGCCCGCCACCCCGGCAGATACCACGGCCGCCGGCAAAGCGGCCGCCGGCAAAGCTCCCACCACGGGCCAGAAAGCCGCCGAAAAAGCGCCCGCCAACGAGCCGCCCACTCCGGAAGCGCCCGTTGATGTGCCCAACGCACCCGATAAAAAAGAAGCTGCCCGCTTAGCCAAAGAAGCCGAAAAGCAGAAAAAAGAGGAGGAGAGGCTGAAAAAGGAGGAGGAGAAAAAGAAGAAGGACGAGGAGAAGCAGAAGAAGAAAAACGAAAACGACCCCTTCGGCGACAGCTAGCGAGTAGCTAGGTTTCAGGGTAACGTAACCGCTTGTTTGGCAGCGCCCCGTCCGTCATCCTGAGCGCAGCAAAGGACCTTATCACGTCAGAGCGATTTTTGCCGGCGTGATAAGGTCCTTCGCTGCGCTCAGGATGACAGGCGGGGCGCCCTTCGCTCCGTATGACGTTCTTTATTGCCCCAATTCACCAATCCGCCATCCCACCAACTACCCCCATGCCCATTCTCTACATTGCGCTGGCGCTGCTGGCCGCTTACCTGCTTGGTTCCATTCCTACGGCGCTGTGGGTAGGGCGGCGCTTCTTCAACCTGGCCGACATCCGCGAACACGGCTCGGGCAATGCCGGGGCCACCAACACCTTTCGGGTACTGGGGCCGAAGGCGGGCAGCTTCGTGCTGTTCGTCGATGCGCTGAAGGGCTTTGTGGCGGCATTTTTTCTGCCGCAGTGGCTGGTGGCGCAGGGCGCAATCGCGCCCGAGCACGAGCTGTATTATCGCCTGGCCTGTGGGGCGCTGGCCGTGGTGGGGCACATTTACCCGGTGTTTGCGCAGTTTCGGGGCGGTAAGGGCGTGGCCACCATTCTGGGCATGATGTTGGGCGTAGCCCCGGCCACGGTGGGCGTGTGCATCCTCGTATTCATCATCATGCTGCTACTCTTCCGCTTCGTGAGCCTGGCCAGCATGACGGCCGGCGTCACCTTCGCGCTGCTGCAGCTGCTGCCGCAGTTCCGGCCGGCGCAGCCGTTTCTGGTGTACGTGGGCTTCCTGCTGGCCGCGCTATTGATTTACACGCACCGCGCCAACATCGGCCGCCTGCGCAGCGGCACCGAAAGCCGCGTGCCCATGCCCTGGGAGCGGAAAAAGTAGGAGCCGTAGCGCGTGCCTGTCCCGGCCAAGGCCTGGGCTACTCCTGCCGCGTGAGGTAGGCGGTTTCCTCGGCCACGTCCGACACGGCGAGGCGCGATTCCTGAATCAGAAGCACGCTGGCCCCGAGCAGCAGCGTGGCTCCGAGCACGCTGAGCACGGCAATAACCCAAGTGGCCGTGCTGTTGGTGAGCTCGAACAGCCCGATGGTGCAGATGCTGGCAATGAACACGCCCAGCGTGACGTGCAGCACCGACATGGTGCGCTGCAGCAGGCGGGCACGGCGGGCGGCAAAGGCCAGCTGCAGGCGCAGGTGGGCGCGGTCGGCGTCG
>NZ_BAAGZM010000829.1:0-1494 GCF_054778495.1 Hymenobacter agri | reverse complement strand
TGCTCCAGCGGCGCACCGCTGCTACAGGCGCCCAGCAGGGCCGTGCCAGCCAGCGCCAGCAGCCGGGCCGCGGGGCTAAATGAAAAAATCGGGGTGCGCATAAAACGAGCAGGAAAAGTCGGTTACGTCCTGCCTCGTTTACGGGAGTGGGCCGAAAACAGCCGCGCCGCTACAGCGTCACCGTCAGCCCGGCCGTCCACACCGACAGGGCCCGCGACTCGGTGTCGTCGGCGGGCAGGTTCACGGGCATCACGTAGCGCCAGCCTACATTCAGGGCCAGCTTGCCTACGGTGTAGGTAACGGGCACGGCCAACTCGTAGTCGACTAGCGTGAAGCGGCGCACGTTGCGCACTTTGGCGGGGGCGTTGCCATTGCCGTTGCGCTTGTTGAGCGTGGCTTCGGTGAACGACTGCGTGCCAGCCGCCACGCTCACGGCCGGCTCCACGCTGAAATAGTCGTGGGCCCCAAACCCGTGCTTGGTTTCGAAGGAGCGGGAGTTTTCCAGAATCAAAAAAGCGTCGCCCTTAGCCGTCGACTTGCCGAATAAGTAGGTGGCGCTTAGTCGCGAGTAGAACGCGCCCCAGTCCTGGCCCAGGCCCACATCGAGGGCGTTGCTCACGCTCGATTTCACCAGCTGGCTGCCCGTCGGGAAGAAAAAGTGTGAGTAGCTGACCGAGGCATCGAGGGTCTCGCCGAAGTCGTGGTCCCAGCCCACGGTGAGGTCGGTTTCGTCGAGCGCATTGGGGGTGTTCAGCAGATTGTATAGTCCCACCGAGCCGTAAATTCCGCCTTTGGTGGTGTAGGTGAAATCGGCCGTGAGATAGGGAAACGCCACCGCCTGCGAGCGGCCAAAGTAGGTGGAGTTGCTGCCGTAGCCCAGCGCGGCTGAAAAGCTGCGTTTGGGCGCATCGGTCGTATCGGTGGGGGGCAGGGCGGCCGCCAGGCTGCCCGCCAGAAGCCAGGGTAAGAACATAGAAATCAGGAAAAGCAAAACCGGCCGCCCCGGGCTGACAATGGCGATGATACCAGCAAAAAGCCTCCCCGGGCGAGCCGGAGAGGCTTTTCGAAGTCAATTTCGCAAGCAGGCGCAATTACTTGACTTTGTGGTGACCGCCGTGGTGGCCGTGGTGCCCGCCATGATGGCCGCCGCCGTGGTGGCCTTTGGGAGCGGTTTGGGCCAGTGCAGCAAACGTGCACAGCAGGGCAACGGCGGAAAGCATCAGCTTTTTCATGGGGTATGGGGGTTTTGGGTTGATGATGGCTCAAACCTACCCGGCCAACATGATGTGAAAATGATAAGCCGGAAAATAGCCGGCGGCCTGCCCGGCTACGCCGCCGCCGGGGCCGGAAACGTGAGCAGAAACGAGGTGCCCAGGCCCGCAATCGAGTTCACTTCCAGCCCGATACCGTGCAGGTCGGCCACGGCGCGGGCAATGCTCAGGCCCAGGCCCGAGCTGTCGGGGTCGGCGGCGGGGCCTTTGTCGAAGCGCTCGA
>NZ_BAAGZM010000828.1:0-1495 GCF_054778495.1 Hymenobacter agri | reverse complement strand
CGAGGCCGGGGCCACCTACGCTTTTCTGCGCCGCGCCGGTCTGGGCAGCGCCGACGAAGCCGCCCAAAGCCTGACCGAAGCCGTGGACCGCTCGCGCAAGCGCCTTGAGATGAGTCTCAACCCCGACTACAACCCACGCGCTCTGGTGGGCGACCACGTAACGGACCTAACCGAAACGCGCTACGGCAACCCTGACATTCAGGGCCCCGACGCCACCCACGGCACGCACTGCGCGGGCATCATCGGCGGCTTGCGCGGCAACGGGCGCGGGGCCGACGGCGTGGCCGACGCCGTGCGCATTATGGGTGTGCGCTCCACGCCCAGCGGCGACGAGCGCGACAAGGACGTGGCCAACGCCATTCGCTACGCCGTCGACAACGGTGCCCAGATTATCAGCATGAGCTTCGGCAAGGACTTCTCCCCCGAAAAATCGGTGGTGGATGCCGCCATGCGCTACGCCGGCCAGAAAGGCGTGCTGCTGGTGCACGCCGCCGGCAACAGCGCCGACAACACCGACCAGACGCCCCACTACCCCAACACCCAGTACCTCGACGGCAAGGAAATTCCGAACCTGTTGACGGTGGGCGCCAGCAGCCGCCAGAACACGGCGGAGCTGGCCGCCAGCTTCTCGAACTACGGCCGCAAAACCGTGGATGTGTTTGCACCCGGCGTGGCCATTTATTCGAGCACGCCCGGCAACACCTACGCGTCCCTGAGCGGCACGAGTATGGCCGCGCCGGTAGTGGCGGGCGCAGCAGCCGTGCTCAAGGCCTACTTTCCGCAGCTTACGGCCCTGCAGCTCAAGCAGATTATTATGCAGTCGGCGGTGCCCTACCACACGCAGGTGCAGCAGCCGGGCAGCAAGCAGGTAGTCGATTTTGCTACCCTCTCGCGCACCGGCGGCATCGTGAATCTGTACGAGGCCGTGAAGCTGGCCCAGCAGCTGACGGCCGCCAAATAGCCACCGCGCAGACAGCCACGGTCGGGCTTTTTGCGTAGAGGGCGCAGGCGGGCGCGACCCTGTTGGTTTGTTTTCTTTTTTATGCTCGATTCCACGGCTTCGGCCCTGCCTACTGGCGCATCCGCCGCCGACCTGCTGCGCGCGGTACTGGAAGTTTCGCTCACGCCCATCAACTTGGTGCGGCCGGCGTACGCGGCCGATGGCCGCACCATTGTCGACTTCGCGCTCGACTACTTCAACCCCGCGGCCCAGCACCTCACCGGCTTGGCCGAACGGCCCGGCGGCACCCTGCTTTCCCAATTTCCGGACGCGGCCACCAACGGCATTTTCGACTTTTACCGGCGCGTGTTCGAAACCAGCGAGGCCGCGCAGTACGACTTTAATTACCAAGCCAACAGCTTTGCCCAGCACCTGCACATTGCCGCCCGGCGGCACGGCCCGCAGTTGGTGGTGAGCTTGCTCGATACCAGCACCTTCGTGCGCACCGGCGCCGAAACCGCGCTGCGCGAAAGCCGGGCCCGCGAGCAGGGTGCC
>NZ_BAAGZM010000827.1:0-1503 GCF_054778495.1 Hymenobacter agri | reverse complement strand
CGCCCTGCTGCCCCCGGCCGCCCGGCCGGCGGCGTTTGCCTGGCTCGAAGGCCAGCTCACCACCATGCAGCTGGTGCACGATGTGCAGGAGGCCGGCGGCCGCATCAGCAAGCTGGTGGCCGACGTGAAAACCTACTCGCACATGGACCGTGCCGGCGGCTTCGAATCCCTCGACGTGACAGTTGGCCTCGACAGCACGCTCAACATGCTGGGCTTCCAGCTGCGCAAGAAGAACATCAAGGTCACCCGCGAGTATGCGGCCAATTTACCGCTGATTCGGGGCCGGGTGAGCAGCCTGAACCAGGTGTGGACCAACCTGCTCGACAACGCCATCGACGCGCTGCCGGCCCAGGGCGGCGAGCTCACGCTGCGCACCGTGCGCGAGGGCGACTTCGTGCGCGTGTTTCTGCGCGACAACGGCAGCGGCATTCCGGCCGATGTGCTGCCGCATATCTTCGAGCCGTTCTTCACCACCAAGCAGGCCGGCGACGGCTCGGGCCTGGGCCTCGACATTGCGCAGCAGATTATCCGCCAGCACGACGGGCGGCTGGAAGTGCAGTCGGCGCCCGGCCGTACCGAGTTTTGCGCTTGGCTGCCGGTGGCCGGGCGCTTGGATTAGCCGAACACCACACTGCCCCTCTCATTCCTATAGAAAACAGCTATGCCCGCCAAGAAGCCCATTATTCTCGCCGTTGACGACGACGCCCAGGTGCTGGCGGCCGTTGCCCGCGACCTGCGCCAGGAATTCAGCCAGGATTACCGCATTCTGCGCGTGAATTCCGGCCCCGAAGCGCTGACGACCATCAAGGAGCTGCACGAAAAGGAAGAACCGCTGGCCCTGATTCTGGCCGACCAGCGCATGCCCGAGCTCGAAGGCGTAGACCTGCTCGCGGCCTCGCGCGAGTTTTTTCCGGATGCCAAGCGCGTGCTGCTCACGGCCTATGCCGACACCGAAGCCGCCGTGCGTGCCATCAACGCGGCCCGGCTCGACCACTACCTGATGAAGCCCTGGGACCCACCCGAGCAGCTGCTCTACCCCACGCTGCACGATTTGCTGGCCGCCTGGCAGGCCGCGCACAAGCCGAAGTACGACGGCCTGCGGCTGATTGGCTTCCAGTGGTCGCCGCTGTCGCACGAGCTCAAGGACTTTCTTAGCGGCTACATGGTGGGCTACCAGTGGCTTGATTTTGAAACCAGCCCTGAGGGCCGCAAGCTACTGGCGGCCAAGGGCTACAAGTCGGGCCAACTGCCCGTGGTGGTTTTTCCGGATGGCACGGCCCTGGCCAAGCCCACGCCCGCCGACATCGGGGCCAAGCTGGGCATTACGCAGCAGGCCTCGCAGGATATGTACGACGTGGTGGTGGTGGGCGCCGGCCCCTCGGGCCTGGCCGCCGCCGTGTACGGCGCCAGCGAAGGCCTCAAAACCCTGATAATTGAGCGGATGACGCCCGGCGGCCAGGCCAGCACCAGCTCGCGCATCGAAAATTACCTCGGCTTCCCGAC
>NZ_BAAGZM010000826.1:0-1510 GCF_054778495.1 Hymenobacter agri | reverse complement strand
CCCGACGCCGCGGCCACCGCCACCGCGCCTGCCGCCGCCCCGATGCTCAAGGATGCTGAAACCGTGAAAGCGTCGTTCAGCTTCAAGCCCACGGCCAACCCCGACGACCCTAAGCACCCGCGCACCGTGGCCCACCTGCTGGTGGATGGCAGCCAGCCGCTCGATATCGACTTGGGCAAGTTCCCTACCCAGCCCGACATGGTGACCGGCGACAAAGCCAAAGCCGCCAACTTCCCCGATGGCATGCTCATGGGCTTCCGCAGCTACGATGCCATGACCGGCATCAGCCAGGACCTAGCCGTGCTGCACCCCGACGCCCGCCACCTGCGCGTGGTGCAGCGCCGCGTGGACGAAACTAATCCCGAGGTCGCCAAATTCGAAACCTCGCGCGAAGTGCCCCTGCCCGCCAACACAATGGTGGTAGCGGCCCCCGTGCCCGCCGCAAAGAAAACGGCCGCCAAAAAGTAGCCGGCCCAGTTCAAATTGCTTCCGGAAGAGGCGCGCAAGGCACGGGAGCCCGTACTTTGTGCGCCTCTTTTGCTTACGCCATGCCCACCGGAACCCTCCTGCTCATCGATGACGAAGCCATGCTGCGCCAGGCCGTGGCCCGCACCCTGGAGCTGGAGGGCTATACCGTTCGCCAGGCTCCCGACGCCATGCGGGGCATCGAAGCGCTGCGCGACCTCGCTTCCGAAGTTCTGGTGGTGCTGAGCGACGTGAAGCTGCCCGACGGCCGCGGCCTCGACCTGCTGCCCCGCTACAAAGCCCTGGCCCCCCTGGCCGAAGTGGTGCTGATGACGGCCTTCGGTACCATTGCCGACGGCGTGCGGGCCATGAAGGAAGGCGCTTTCGACTACCTCACCAAGGGCGACGCCGACGACCAGCTGGTGGTAGTGGTGGAGCGCGCCGCCGAAAAAGCCCGCCTGCAGCGCCGGGTGGCCGATTTGGAAAAGAAAGTGGGCGCCCAGTACAGCTTCGAGTCGATGATTGGGCACGCGCCGGCCCTGGAGCAGGCCAAGAAGCTGGCCCAGCGCGCCGCGCCTACCGACTCGACGGTGCTGCTGGAAGGTCCTACCGGCGCGGGCAAGGAGCTGTTCGCCCAGGCCATTCACCAGGCCAGCGCGCGGCGCAGCAAGCCGTTTGTGGCCGTGAACTGCTCGGCCTTTCCGAAGGATTTGCTGGAATCGGAGCTGTTTGGCTACAAAAAAGGGGCTTTCACGGGCGCGCTGGCTGATAAGAAGGGCTTGCTGGAAGAAGCCAGCGGCGGCACCATTTTCTTGGACGAGATTGGCGAGCTGGAGCTGAACGTGCAAGCCAAGTTCCTGCGGGTGCTCGAAACGCGGCAGTTTACCAAGCTGGGCGACACCCGGCCCACCAGCGTGGATGTGCGCATTGTGGCCGCCACCAACCGCAACCTGCGCGAGGAGGCCGAGGCCGGCCACTTTCGGCCCGACCTGTACTACCGCCTGGCCGTGTTCACGGTGCCCGTGCCGGGCCTGAACGAGCGCCG
>NZ_BAAGZM010000825.1:0-1513 GCF_054778495.1 Hymenobacter agri | reverse complement strand
TCGGCGGCGGTGCTGTGCGCGTCGTAGGGCCCGCCGGTGGCGGCCTGCCAGGCGGCCAGGGTGGGGTAGGCGGTATTGGCGGTGTAGCCCGTGAAGAAGTTAACGCCCTGCCCGCTTAGGTCATTGTAGTCGGAAGTAGTAGAGCCCGTGGTATTCAACGCCTGATAGATGGCGTACTGCGGCGCGTTGCCGCCACGATTGATACGGATGATATTGTTTTTGAACTCTACGTTCGGTCCCGAAATCTGGGCAAATCCATAAGCGCTGTTGCTGCTGGTGTTCGCCGGCATATCTATGTCGACGGTGTTGTGGTAGTAGCGGCAGTAGGCGGCGCTGATGTTATAGAGGCCGTAGACATTGCCCGTTGTGCCCATGTCGTACACCATGTTGTTCACGATGTAGTTGGGGGCTGCCGCTGTGGCAGCGGGGCCCGAATCCAGGTAAATGCCAAAGGCTCCGCTGGTGCCCATGCCCGCTGCGTATGGCGTGTGCACCCGGTTTTTCTCCACCGCCGCGCCGCTCGCGCCAGCCGTGAGGTAGATGCCGTAGAATGCCGAGGTGGCCGTGGTGTTGGGCCGGGCCACGTCGTTGCCGATTACCTGCGGGGCGCTCACGTAGCCCACGTACACGCCGTACTGGGCAAAATCGCGCACCGTGTTGTTGTTGATGACGATGCCCGGCGTGGGCGCGGTGGTGGACGTCCCCACGGCCGAAATGCCGTAGTAGCCGCCCGTCACGGTGTTGTTGGTAATGGTTACGTTCTGGTTGGTAGTGGCACCGGTACCGGTCACGAACGAGGGGCTGCCGCTCGACACAATGCCGGCGCAGTTGAACGTTACGCCGCAGGTCACGGTGCAATTGCTCACGATGTCGTTGTCGGCGTTGTTGACCAGTTGAATGCCCCAGCCGTAGGTGTTTCCAGCGCCGCCGGTGGCCACCACCGTCAGGTTGTTCAGCGTCACGAAGTCGGTGCCGTTCAGCGTGACGACGGCCGGGGCAATCGACACCGTAGCATTAAACTGAATGGTGCGCCCGTTGCCGTTGATGGTGAGGCGGTTGGTAGCGCTCGTGCCCGCCACGGCCTGCAGGCGGAACTGCTCGGTATAAGGCCCGCCGCTCACGTTGAACGTCACGGGGCCGCTCACGCCGTTGGTATTCAGGGCCGTCGCTGCGTCCGCGAAGCTGGCGTAGTTGGTGCCGCCGGTGGGCTGCGCGTCGTTGATGGTATAGGTGCCGCTGAGCTGGGCCAGCGCCGCCGGCCCGCTGAGCAGCAGCGCGCCCAGGGCCGCCAGCCGGCCCCAGCGGGCGCGGAACAAGGCAGTAAAACGTGAGTTCATAAGGCAAAAAAAAGTGATGAGGAGAAGGGGCGGCAGTCGGTGGGGCCGGGCTGCTTGGCCTGCTTGCCAGGCAAGTTAAAGGGCCTGGACAGCCGAGCAAATCCCACCGGCGCGAGTTGGCCGGTTTGCGCCGCGAGTCCGGCTCTGGGCGGCGCGAAGCCGGCCCGCGTTGGGCC
>NZ_BAAGZM010000824.1:0-1517 GCF_054778495.1 Hymenobacter agri | reverse complement strand
CGCGAGGCGGAAGCGCACGCCCACGCCGCCGGGCTCGGGCAGGGTGGCGGCGGTAGCCGGGGCGGTTACGCGGCGGAAGGGGGCGTTGGCTTCGGTTGCCCGGGACGTGGTCGAAGAGCCCGTTTCCGTAACGCTGACGGCTAGGGTTTGCTTGTCTATGACGAGCGTCTGGCAATTGACGTTGAACACCAGCTTGTTGGGGTAGACGAACACCCCGGAGCAAACATCCGCCCCGTACTTCCTCACGAGTTCGGCCGGTGGCGGGCCGTCGCAGCCGTGGTTGCAGCCGGTTTCGTACCGCACCGGCTGCGGCGGCTGCACCACGCTCAGCGAAGAATCAGCCGTAAAAGCGCTACCCGTCGGGAAGTAGCTAATTTTAACTACTCCGGGTGCCCAGGATTGAATGCGCCGCAAGCTGCCATCGGTGGCTTTCACCTCCAGAAAACTACCGACGTATTCTCTCGAGGCATCTTTGACGCGCACAACCTGATGCCCCACGTACCGCCCGCCTGGCACCGCCCGCGCCGGTACCACGCGCCGCCCGAACGGGTCGCTGGCCGGCGGGCCACTCTCGGCCCGCTGGCCGAACGACGAGGTTGACGACAGCAACAGCAGCGAAGTCAGCGCCCCGCCCAAAACATACACGCGAAAAAAAGCCTTCATCAATAGCCAGCCGGATAGAGGCGGCAAGTTACGGCCAACCCGGGCTGGGGTAGGGCTGGGGGCGTCTGGGCCGACAGTCCGGAAACCGGGCCGCCGGGTGGGGCGGGGCCGGGCAGCAGCGGCCCGGACTTTTTCAATCCGGCGCAATTCGCGGCTCGTCAGTGCAAGCATCCTGTTCAACGAATAACGCTTCGGAGCGGGCCCAATCCGGCCTAATATGCCGCTTATTACGTTGCTTACACGGCTGGTCAGGCCGGATAAGCTCAACCGTTGCTTGCTGTCGTGACGACCCTTTCGGTTTTATATATTATACCTTTGCTATATGACGCCTAAGTCGCCCGCATCCCCCTACGCCGCCGTTTTCATCGATTTTGAGAACGTCTATTACTTCCTCAAAAACCACTTCCACGACCCGCCCGACCTCAACGACATCTGCCTCGATATCGTGAGAAGTCTGCGCGAGAAGCTCAGCGCCACTGGTCTCGACAGCCTCATCAGCTACGCCTACGCCGATTTTGAGCGCCTGGCCACCGCCCCGCAGGGCGCCCTCTACCTGATGGGCGTAAGCACCCGTAACGTGCTCGGCACCGACCATAAAAACGCCGCCGACATGCAGCTTTGCATTGATGCGCTGGAGGTGATGTACACCCGGCCCGACATCGGCACCTTCGTGCTCGTGGCCGGCGACCGCGACTACATTCCCGTGCTGCAGCACCTGCGCCGCCAGGCCCGGCAAGTATTGGTGGCCGGCTTCCGCGAGTCGGTGTCCGGCGATTTGCTCCAGAACATCGGGGCCGCGCAGTTCATCGACGCCCGCGACTTGCTCGCGCCGGCCCGCGTCGAGCAGCTCGAAA
>NZ_BAAGZM010000823.1:0-1517 GCF_054778495.1 Hymenobacter agri | reverse complement strand
TGGCCATCGCAGCGGG
The DNA here is from genome assembly GCF_054778495.1 of Hymenobacter agri. NCBI lineage: Bacteria > Pseudomonadati > Bacteroidota > Cytophagia > Cytophagales > Hymenobacteraceae > Hymenobacter > Hymenobacter agri. The sequence continues at coordinate 1,501 of NZ_BAAGZM010000823.1, read as the reverse complement.
CGTCGGGGCGGCGCTGGCAGTGGCGGTTGTGCTGCTGCGCTGGCGACGCGACCGAGCAGCGTAGCTGAGCCAGCAGGGAACCGGCAAGGCGTGCAGCGCCGCTTTGCATCCGGCGTACGGCGCAACGTTTCTACAGTACCGGGAAGACCGGCCAGGGCTGGCATCCGCTTGGCGGGCCAACCGAACGAGCCTTTTGCCAAATAAACCCAGCTTGGCAATGGCCCGGCTATCGTCAGTATCAAGCCCCGGCTGCCATCGCAGCCGGGGCTTTTTGTTGCTAGCTTTAGCCGACTTTCAACATTTCTTTCCACCATCAACGCCCTTTCATTTTGCTGTTTTTCTTCGGAATTCGCAACACGGCTATTGCTACCGAGCACCTCTCCGGCCTGGCCTGCGCCTACTGCCACACGCCCGAAGCCCTGATGTGCACCGTGTTTTCGCGCTACGTGCATCTATTCTGGGTACCAGCTTTTCCCATTGGCAAATTCAGCGCAACGGCGTGCCAGCACTGCAAGCAGGTTCTCACGGCCCGCGAAATGCCCGCCAGCTACCGCGCGCCCGTGCAGGCCGTGCAGCAGCAGGCCAAAACCCCACTCACGCATTTCGCGCTGCTTTTACTATTTGGCGCGGTGGTGCTTCTGTGCTTGGTCATCAGCGTATTCGACAAAGCCAAACCTGAAGCGGTATCTGCTGCCACTACCGCCCCGGCCCGAGAAGTAGTCGGCACCCGCTACAAGTTCGACGTGGCCGACGAGGGCCGGCAATACGGCTTGATTGAGGTCACCGGCGTTACGGCCGACAGCGTGCAGTACCGCATGACCAACCCGTTGCGGGGCCGCCTGACGATGGCCAGCGCGGCGGTGGCCCTGCGCGACTCCGTAGCCTCGGGCAACGCCCACCAGCGGGCTTCGCTGGAGCAGTGGAATTATTCCTCCAAAGGCCAGGGCCTGTTCAAACGGCTTGATTGAACGGCGGATATCCAGCCCAAAGCGTGCGTTGGCGACTGCGGGCGGGATGCGAACTAAAAGTTCGCGCTACAGCCCCGGCCGCTTATCGAACCACGGACGGGCCTGCTCCAGCTGCCCGGCCAGCCGGAACAGCACGTCTTCGGCCCCCAGCCGGGCAATGAACTGCACGCCGCAGGGCAGGCCGTCGGCCGTCCAGTGCAGGGGCACCGACATGGCGGGCTGGCCCGTGAGATTGACCACCTGGGTATAGGGTGTTTTTTCGAGGCTCTGCTCGGCCAGCTTCTCCACGATGCCCGAGCGACGAATGAGGCCGCCGAGACCGAAGGTATTCACCACCTTCAGCAGCGTTTGCTCGATGGGCTTGGGCTGCAGCTCGCCAATGCGCACGGGCGGCGTGGCCAGCGTGGGCGTGAGGAGCAGGTCGTAGGTCTGGTGGAAGCGGCCGAAGGCGCGGGCGTGGTCGTTCCAGGAGTGGCGGGCGGCGGCGAAGTCGGCCGCGGTGTAAGTGCGGCCCAGCAGGCCCAGCAGCAGCG
>NZ_BAAGZM010000822.1:0-1518 GCF_054778495.1 Hymenobacter agri | reverse complement strand
TGGCAACCGGGGCAGCCGGGCAAGTGGCTGGCCACGCGGTCGGCCTCGGCGGCGGGCAGGCTGCCTTCGGCATACGCGGGCAGCAGGGCTTCGAGTTCGGAGCAGGTAGTAGGTTCGAAAGTAGGCATGGCTAATTGGCGAAATAGATTTTGCGCAGCGCCTGCAGGGCGCGGTGGGCTTTCACGCGGGCGGCTTCGGCGGTGCAGCTCAGCAGCTGGCCGATTTCGTCGTAGCTGAAGCCCTGGAAGCGGTGCAGCACCAGAATCTCGCGCTGCGGAGCGGGCAGCAGGGCCAAGGCTTCGTGCAGGTCGTCGTGGCTGCTGCTGCTGCGCTGCTGGCTGAAGGCGGCGGTGCGCAGGCCGCCGGTGCGCTCCACTTCGTCCACGTCGTCGGCGCGCTGCTTTTGCAGGCGGTGCCAATGGTCGGCGTGCACGTTGCGAGCCATCTGGTACACCCAGGCCTTGAAGGGCTGGGTGGGCTGGTAGCTGCTGCGGTATTTGAGAATGCGCTCGAACACGGTCTGGGTGAGGTCTTCGCCGGTTTCGCGGTCGTTGGTGAGGCGGGTGAGGTAGTTGAACAAGGGGCCGTGGTAACGCTCGAACAGCGGCACCAACTGGTCGAGGTGGTCGGCCCGTACGGCAGTCATCAGCGCTTCGTCGCTCGTGGTTTCCACGGGAAAGAGTTTGGGGTTGGAATGCAGGGAGTACCGGGCCCGGGGCCGGACGTTACAGCGGAGCGCAAATATTTTTTCCGGCAAGGTCGGCAGGCTGCCTCTCTGCTGTTAGAAAGCAGTATTTAAGAGTAGCGCTTATTACTATTTAAGCCTTTGATAAACAATAATTTATTGAAACAAAATTTTGGCTTTTCTCGGCTTCGCCCTCCACGGCTACGTACAGGGTTCAGGCTTTCGCCCTACGGCCAGGCCCGCTATTTCTTTCCTCTTCTCACTCCCAATATCCATTACCATGAACGCCTTCAAAACCACCCTCGCCCTCGTATTCGCCGCCGGCCTGAACACCGCCGCTTTCGCCCAAACCATGCCCAGCACCACCGGCGGCAACATGCAAACCATGCCCAGCAACAGTGGCACTATGCAAACGACGCCTAGCACCATGCAGACCAACCCGGGCTCGACCACGAACGGCACCATGCAAACCACGCCCGGCACCATGCGCGACGGCTCAATGCGCGATGGCACCATGCGCACCACGGACGGCACCATGCGCACCGGCTCGGCCGACCGCCGCATGAAAACCAAAGGCAACATGAACGGCAACAGCAAAGGCAAAATGAAATCCAAGCCGATGAACTAATCCTTTGGCGCTTAAAAGCGTACAAGCAGTAAGCCGGCTGTTTCCTCCGAAGCGGCCGGCTTTCTCCTTTCATTCATCCGCCCCGCCACCCGCCATGAAATATTCCCTGCTCCTCGCCGGCCTGTTGCTGGCCGCCACCGCCCAGGCCCAAACCGTGCCCTTCGACCCCACCGCCCCCGTGCGCGGCGGCAGCCAGGGCCAGACC
>NZ_BAAGZM010000821.1:0-1523 GCF_054778495.1 Hymenobacter agri | reverse complement strand
GGCCCAAAAGCCCGTGGCAGCAGCGTGGCCGACTGCCGGAATAAGGCCCAGCCCAGGCCCGCGCCGGCTACCAGCAGCAGCGCCACGGCCAAACGCGCGCCCCACTTGAAGCGCTGCCAGCGCCGGGGCGAAAAACTCTGAAAAACCTGCGGAGAAGCATCGGCGGCGGACATGGCCAGGGCAGAATTTGTGAGCGTTGAAAGAAGCAAAACTCTGCGGCTCAGATGTAGGAAAAATGAATAAAAAAGCGCCGCCTTTTCCTCATAAAACATTCATTACAGGCCGATTAATCTTGGCCCGGGTTTCGTGGTCAATGCCCCGTACCGACCGCGCTGGCGGCGGGTGAATGGTGGCCCGGCGGGTAGTTTCTTCCCTGATTTTTTCCTGTTGCTGATGATGCGCTTGCTGCTCGTGGTGCTGCTGTTGCTGGGGCCGATGGGGTGGCAGGCCGCCGCGCAAACTCACTCCCCCGCCACCGAAGTGCTGACGGACCCACACCCGGCCGCCAACCAACCGGCCGCGCCCCCGCGCCTCACCGTGGACCTGACTACCAGCAACCGTAACGCCTACCTCATGCGCGCTCCCGAGGCGGCCGACGACCACGGCTACCTTGGCACCCAGCTCACCTACCAAACCCACTCTGGCCTCTACCTCGGCACCTACCTCAACAGTTCCTACGGTCCCGGCAACCCGCTGTTCGACGACTACGAGGCTTCCCTGGGCTACGCCCGCACCGGCCACGGCCCCACCGACTGGAGCTTGCAATACACCCACCTCTTCATTCCCGGCAGCAGCAAGCTGCTCCGCGCCACCATCACCGACAACGTGGAAGGCAGCTTATCGCACGACTTCGACTTCGTGTACGCCAGCCTCACCGCCGACGCCTTTTTTGGCGGCACCCGCGACCTCGTGCTCACCTGGAATGTCTCGCACGCCTTCCCGCTGCCGGTTTTCGCCCACGACACACTTAACATCACACCCACCTTCGAGCTGGGCACGGGAACTCAGCGCTTCTACGCCGCCGGCCTGGCCCGCAACGTGCGGCAGCAGGTGGTGAGCACCAAAAAGAACGGCCAGACCAAAACCAAAACTGCCAACGTGCTCGAAACGCCCGATACGCCGGGCTTCGCTACCACCGGCTACACGCTGTCGCTGCCCATCTCACTCGACATGCGCCGCAGCAGCTTTGCCGTCATTCCGGCCTACCTGGTGCCGCTGCACGTGCCCGAGTGGGGCAATGCGGAAAAGCTGTTTTACGTGTCGGTTGAACTCACGCGACGATTATGGTAACGCGCCCGAACGCGGCTTTGCCGGCCCTGCTGCCGCCCGGCCTCACCCCTCATGCTATTGGTTCGATGCGCCCTGCTTCCCTCACACTTGTGTTTACTAACGCCGCCGGTGAGCTGCTTACGCACCCGGCGGGCTACGCGGTGCTGCGCTACCGGGCCGGCAAGTGGGGCCTGGCCGAGCTAGCACAGCTGCTCAGCAGCACCGGCGCGCTGCTGCTCGGCAACCGCTGGCAG
>NZ_BAAGZM010000820.1:0-1524 GCF_054778495.1 Hymenobacter agri | reverse complement strand
GTCGGGCCACGAAACCTCGGGCAATGGCTTGACGAACGACGGCAACGCAGCCGGCTTCGGTGGCGCTGGGGCCGGCGCGGCGGTGAACCCCGCGGCCGGCAGCGACTACTTCAACTCGCGCGATGGGGGAGGGGCCGGCACTTCGGAGCCCGACTACTTCTCCGATGCCAACACGGCCCCCGACAACTCGAACGACTTCTTCTCGTCGGACGACAGCAGCTCATCCTACGACGACACTTCCTCGGGCGACACCGGCGGCGGCGGCTTCGACAGCACCAACGACAACAGCGGCTCGTGGTAGCGAGCTAAGCTGCCTCGGGTAGCTTGAACGATTTCAGCAAAGAGGCTTCAGCGGCAATTGGCCCTGAAGCCTTTTTGCTTTTTGCTTGCGGGTGGGGCATATATTGGGCAGGCGCTATATCTTTCGCCAGCTTCGGCAATGGTGTGCGCTGGCCAACTCGGCCTGTCCGTTTGCCCGGGCATTTGTTTTCGATAGCAGCCCAACTCCTTATGCACCTCACTGCCCCCATTCTCGAAACCAGCCGCCTGCGCCTGCGCGGCTTTCGGGCCGAAGACTTCGAACCCTGGTTTGCGCTCAGCCGCACGCCGGCCTACTACCGCTATTTCGGCCCCGAGCCCATGCCCGCCGAAGAAGTGTGGAAGCTGCTGCTGCGCAGTGCCGGGCACTGGGTCATCATGGGCTTCGGTTTCTGGGCCGTGGAGGAGAAGGCCAGCGGCCGCTTCGTGGGGGCCGTGGGTTTCCTGCGCCTGCACCGTGCCATCGACCCGCCGCTGGGCGACGCCCCCGAAATCGGCTGGGTGATGGACCCCGCCATCCACGGCCAAGGCTACGCCAGCGAGGCCGTGGAAGCCGCCCTGGCCTGGGGCCAAAGCCACTTCGGCCCCGTGCGCACGGTGTGCATCATCGACCCCGGCAATGAGCCCTCGCTGCGCTTGGCCGCCAAATTTGGCTACCGCGAATACGCCCGCGCCACCTACCACGCCGCGCCCATTGTGCTGCTGGAGCGGCCCGGGCAGCCCGCGTAGCGCCGACATTACCAGCGCCAGGCAACCCGCCAGCTGCGGCTGCATCTGCTGCGTTTAGCCGGCGCGGCTGCGTTGGCTGTTACCCTCACCTTCTTTCTGCAACCCCTTATGCGCTCTTTTCTGAAACGCCGGCTCCTCCCTGGGCTCCTGTCGATGCTGGCGTTGCTGCTCCTGCTGGCGGCCGCGCCGGCCTCGGTATTCGCCCAGGTGCCGGGTGGTGCCCCCGCTACTAGTGCGCCGGCCGCTGCATCGGCTGCCGCTACTCAAACGCCGGTGGCGGCGGCGGCCCCGTTCAGCGTGGAAGCGACCCATGCCTACCTAAACACCCTCACGCCAGCTCAGAAGGCCAAGTCGGACGCGTATTTCGAAGGCGGCTACTGGCTGCAGCTGGTTGATTTGCTATATGGGCTGGCCGTGGCGGTAGTGTTTCTGCGGCTGGGCCTGGGGCGCTGGCTGCAGGCCCGCACGCAGCGCCTG
>NZ_BAAGZM010000819.1:0-1529 GCF_054778495.1 Hymenobacter agri | reverse complement strand
GCCGCGCGGCCAGCCGGGGCCGGGCCGCCGCCAGGCTGGAAACAGCATGAGCCAGGTAGCCGGCCCGCTGCAGAAAACGCTGCAGGCCCGCCCGTCGTGGGCTGTCGGCCGCAATGAGAAGAATAGCCATGCCGTGCTTAATTGGTGGGAGAAGCCAGCACACGCACCTGGGCGTGCATGCCGGGCTTGAGTAGGTGGCCGGGGTTGGGCAGCGTGCAGCGCACCTTCATCACCTTGCTCTCGTGGTCGAGCACCCGAAAAACCTGGTCGATGCGGCCGTACAAGGGCTGGTCGGGGTAGCTGAGGGTGGTGATTTCGACCGGCTGGCCCCGGTGCACCTGGCTCAGGTCCGCCTCGAACACGTTGGCCATTACCCACACACTGTCGAGGTTGGCCACGGTGAAGGCCGCTGGCACGTTGGCGGCGTTGAAGCGCAGGCCCGCCGCCAGGTTTTTCTCAATAACGTAGCCCGCCACGGGCGCTTTCAGCTCGTAGTGGCTGCCGCTGGCCATGCCGTAAGTATCGAGCTGGCGGTGGTTGCGGGTGGCGGCCGCCTGGGCGCGGGCCAGTTCGGCGCGGGCCTTATAAACGTCCTGCCCGGCCGCTAGGCCGTTCTGAAACAGCTCTTCGGCCACTGCCAGGTTCTTGCGGGCCACACCCAGGTCGGCGGTGCCGGTGGTGCGCTGGTTTTGCAGCTCGGCAATTTCGGGGCTTTGCAGCACGGCCAGCACCTGGCCTTGTTTCACCTGGTCGCCCAGCTCAACCCCGACGCGCAGCACCTGCCCGCCCACGCGCGGAAATACCCGCGCCGTACGGTTGGCATCGGCGGCAATCTCGCCGCTCAGCACCAGTGGTTCCGCGGCGGCTTCGGGGGCGGTTTTCGATTGAAGTACGACTGCCTGGGGGGCGGGCTCGTCCAGCGCATCGGCATCCGAGGGCGTGCAGGCGGCGGCCGTCAGCAGCCCCAGAGCGGCCGCGAAGGCCCGGGCATTCTGGTAGTGGCGGAGGAGGTTTGGTAGCTTCATAGGAGTGCGGCAGATGGTGAATCTGCTGCAAGGCTACCGGCATCTCATTAGAATCTGATTAGAATGGTAACGCGAACTGAAAGTTCGCGCTACGTAGCTACGCAGTGGGCAGGCGCACCAGCACCGTGGTGCCGTGGCCCAGCGCCGAGGTCAGCTCCAGGGTGCCGCCGTGCTGCTCAATAATTTTGCGGGCCAGCTGCAGGCCCACGCCGTGGCCCAGCAGCGGCCGCGCATTGCCGGCCCGGAAAAACGGCTGGAACACCTGCGGCAAATCACCTTCAGCAATGCCAATGCCTTGGTCCTGAATCTGCAGCCGCACGCCGCCGGGCTCGTATTCGAGGCGAATGGCCACGGGCCGGGGCTCCGAGTATTTCAGGGCGTTTTCGAGTAGGTTGATGAGGGCGCGGCTCAGCAGCGCCCGGTTGCCGGTGAGCTCCAGCTGCTCGGGCTCGGCGGGTAGGCGGCCGGTGTGCAGCTGCAGGCGGGGACGCTGGGCCGGGGGCA
>NZ_BAAGZM010000818.1:0-1530 GCF_054778495.1 Hymenobacter agri | reverse complement strand
TGGTGGCGGCGGCCAGCTACGAGGCCCGGCAGTTTGGGGTGCGTTCGGCCATGCCCTCGGCCACGGCGCTGCGCAAGTGCCCCGAGCTGCTGTTTGTGCCGCCGCGCTTTGCCGTGTATAAAGAAGTGTCGCGGCAGATTCACGCCATCTTCGCCGAGTACACGCCGCTCATCGAGCCGCTCTCGCTCGATGAAGCCTACCTCGACGTGACCGAAAACCTGCCGGGCATAGCCTCGGCCACGCAGATTGCGCGCGAAATCCGGGCCAAAATTCTGGCCGAAACCGGGCTTACGGCCTCGGCGGGCATCAGCTACAATAAGTTTTTGGCCAAGCTGGCGTCCGACTACCACAAGCCCAACGGGCAGTTTGTGGTGCGGCCGGGGCAGGGGCTGGCCTTCGTGGAAGGGCTGGCGGTAGGGCAGTTCCACGGCATCGGGCCGGTTACGGCGGCGCGGATGAACCAGCTGGGCGTGTTCACCGGAGCCGATTTGCGGGCCCAGCCGGTGGAGCTGCTCACGCGGCACTTCGGCAAGGCTGGGCGCTACTACCACGCCATTGCCCACGCCGAAGACCACCGCCCCGTGGTGCCCGACCGCGTGCGCAAGTCGGTGGGCTCGGAAAACACCTTTGCCCACGACCTGCACGAGCTGCCCGACCTGCTGGCCACCCTGCCGCCGCTGCTGGCCGATGTGTGGGCCTACTGCGAGCGCACCGGCGCGCGTGGCCGTACCCTCACGCTCAAGGTGAAATTCGCCGATTTCCAACAGATTACGCGCAGCCGCAGCACCGTAGCCCCCGTGCCCGACGCCGCCACGCTGGCACGCCTGGCCCACGAGCTGGTGGCGGGTGTGTTTCCGCTGCCCAAGGGCGTGCGCCTGCTGGGCCTCTCGCTCTCCAACTTGGACGCGGCCCAGGTGGCCGGCGAAGGGCAACAGCTGAAGCTGGCGCTGTAGCCGCGGCTAAGCGGCTGTTGGCGAACGGCGGCACGGTCGTTTGGGCAGAAGTTGCGTATGCCAGCCGTGGTGTACCCTGCTTATCCGATGCTGGCCGCGCTCTGGCAGCGCCTGCGCTCCGCCCTGCGCATTCATAAAATGCTGCTGCTGGCTTTGCTGGCGGGGCTGGTGCTGCCGTGGGTGGTGTTTGTGCGCGTGGCCGAAGATGTGTGGGAGGCCGGTGGTTTCGCCATCGATAAGCCGCTGCTGGAGTGGCTACACGCCCACGCCACGCCCCTGCTCGATAAGCTGGCCCTGGCCCTGACGGCCGCCGGCGACCCGCTGCCCATGGGCGTGCTGGCGGGGCTGATAACCATCGGGCTGCTGGTGCGGGGCACCCGTTCGCAGGCCTGGTTTTTCGGGCTGTCGGTGACCGGGGCCATGCTGCTGAACGTGCTGGTGAAAGCCGTGTTTGCCCGGCCGCGCCCGGCCCTGTGGCTCAGCCTGAAGCCGGCCTTTTACTACAGCTTTCCAAGCGGGCACGCCATGGGCTCGGCGGCCGTGGCCACGGCGCTGGGCTTCCTGCTGTGGCGGCACC
>NZ_BAAGZM010000817.1:0-1532 GCF_054778495.1 Hymenobacter agri | reverse complement strand
GTGCTCACCGTCACCGCGCCGGTGGTGGCGCCAGTGGGCACCGTAGCCGTAATCTGCGTGCCCGAGTTCACGGTGAAGGTCGCGGCCGCACCGTTGAAGCTCACCGCCGTAGCACCCGTCAGGTTGGTGCCGGTGATGATGACCGTGGTGCCCGCCGTGCCACTGGGGGGGCTCAGGCTGGTTAGCGCCGGACCGGCCGCCGCGCCCGAAATGGTGAAGTTGGTGTTCGAGATGTCGAAGAAATAGTTGTCGGCCGCTTCCACCATGATGCGGGCCGTCGACGTGGCCAGGCTGGGCACCGTCACGTTTTCGGTGCCGTCGTTGGGCGTGTTGGCCACCAGCACGGTGGGGTAGGTGAGGCCGCCGTCGGTACTCAGCCGGATGTTCACTACCGCCGAGCTCACCGGCGCGGCCGTGGTGTTGGCCACGTTCCAGGTTACGGCCTGGGTCGAGCCGGCGGCCCATGTTACGGCCGTGTTCGGGACCGTCACCACGAAGGGCCCGGCCGCGCTGCTGGCACTCAGCGCCAGCACGGGGCTGCTGTTGATGCCGCCCACCACGCCCTGCAGGCCATTGTGGGCGTCGCGCACCGTCACCCGGAAGTTCAGCGGGCGCGTAGCCGTGGGCAGCGCTTCGCCAAAAGTGGTGGTACCGGCCAGCAGGTCGCTCAGCCGCGGGAAATAGCGCGTAGGGCTGGCCGTGGGCAAAAACGAGCGGAAGATGGGCGGCGCGCCGTTCTGGGCCAAATCCCACTCTTCCCAGCAATACGTAAGGGCGTCGCCGTCGGCATCGGTGCCGCTGGCCGTCAGCTTAAAGGGGGTGTTGACAGGCAGCGTTTTGGCGCCCAAAGCGGGCAGGCTCACGCTGGGCACGTTGTTGCCGGTGCTGCTCACGGCGCCGCAGTTGGTGGTGTTCAGGTAGTTCTCAATTTCCTCGTAGCTCACCACGTGGAAGTAGGGGTCGGTGTGCGGCTGCAGGTTGTCGCTGCCGCAAATGCCCGCGTAGGCCATGATGGTTGAGCCCGAGCCCGGCTCGTAGGCGGTGTTGGGGTTAGCGTTGCCGGCGCAGCTGCCCTGGCTGCTGTTGAAGGTGTGGTTGCCGCCAAACTGGTGGCCCATCTCGTGGGCCACGTAGTCGATGTCGAAGGCGTCGCCCACCGGGTTCGAGATACCGGTTTCGCCCTGCGCTTTGTACGTGGCATTGCACACCACGCCCACGTAGGCCAGCCCGCCCCCGGCCGTGCTGAACACGTGCCCGATATCGAAATTGGCCGTGCCCAGCACCGCGGTCAGGTTGCTCTGGTTTTGCGCCACCAGGCTGTTGGGGCTATTGTTGGTGTAGGGGTCGGTGGTGGCGTTGGTGTAAATGATGCGGCCATCGTTGAATACCAGCTGCAGGCGCACGGCCAGCTCCCGCTCATACACGCCGGTCACGCGGTTCACCGTCGTCAGAATGGCCGACTGGGCGCTGGCCACCGTGCCGCCGCGGTTGGCCGTGTACTCGGCCGTGGCCGCCACCGGCAGCCGGTAGGT
>NZ_BAAGZM010000816.1:0-1538 GCF_054778495.1 Hymenobacter agri | reverse complement strand
CGCAGGCGGTCGCGGTCGCGGGCCGAGCGGGCGCTGTGGTACATGGCCCCGTCGCACTCGATGCCCAGCACGTAGCGGCCGGGCTGTTCGGGGTCGACCACGGCCAAATCGATGTAAAAGCCTTGGCTGCCTACTTGCGGCCGCAGCTGGTAGCCCCGCGCCGTGAGGGCCCGGAGCACGGCCTCCTCAAACGGTGATTCCGGGGAGCGGCCGGTGTCTTCGGCCTGCGCGAGGCGGCCGGTTTGGGCATATTCGAGGAAGGTTTTGAGGGCAGCCACGCCCCGGGCGGCGGTGCGGCTCAGGTCGAGGTCGTCGGCGCTGAGGCTGGTGAAGACCTCACACCGCTGCCGGGCGCGGGTGATGAGCACGTTGAGGCGGCGCTCGCCGCCGTCGCCATTCAGCGGGCCGAAGCTCATGGCGAGGTAGCCTTCGCGGGTGCGGCCGTAGCCGATGCTGATGAAAATCACGTCGCGCTCGTCTCCCTGCACGTTTTCGAGGTTCTTGATGAAGAAGGGCTCGTGCGGGTGCTGGCTGAAAAACGCTTCGGTTTCGGGGTGTTGGCGGCGTTGGATTTCCAGCGCATCTTCGATGGCTTGGCGCTGGGCCATGCTGAATGCCACCACGCCCAGCGTGAGGCCGGGCCTGGTGCGGGCATGGTGCAGTACGGCGGCGGCCACGGCGGCGGCTTCGCCGGGGTTGGTGCGGGTGGTGCCGCGCTCATAATAAGCATCGGGCAGGTGATGGTAGCGCAAGCCCAGTTCGCCGGCCGGCCCGCCGGGGCTGGGGAAAACTACCAGCCGGTCATCATAAAACAAGTGGTTGGAAGGCGCAATCAGCGACTCGTGGCGGGAGCGGTAGTGCCAGCGGAGCAGGCGCTCGGGCATCTGGCGGGCCCGGCACAGCTCCAGAATGCTGGGAATGTCGGCGGTGGGGTGCTCCTCGTCGGGGGTGTCGCCAGACTCGGTCAGCGCCTCGAAGAAGCTGCTGGGCGGCAGCTGTTTGGAGTCACCCACTACCACCAATTGCCGGCCGCGGGCAATGGCCCCGAGGGCATCTACGGGCTTCACCTGGCTGGCTTCGTCGAACACCACCAGGTCGAACTCGACCGCGCCGGGCGGCAGGTAAGCGGCCACCGATAGCGGCGACATCAGCATCACCGGCTTGATGGCCTGCACGGCGCGGCCGGCGTCCTGCATCAGGCGGCGCAGTGGCAGGTGGCGGGTTTTTTTGGCGAATTCCCGGCTGAGCACGCGCATTTGGCCACCTGCCTGCAAGCTCGGTAGGCTCTCGAAATGCCGCTGCATGGCCCGAATGCGATGGTGGAACAGCGCGGCCTGGTCGGCCTGCCGGAAGCGGGCGGCCGTTTCCTCATGGCTCGCCCGCTCGAACCGGCGCAGGACCGGCTGCTGCTCGTAGGCGGTTTTCAGCAGGAATTCGAGCCAGGTCTGGCGCACGGCCAGTGCCAGGAAGCGGGTGGCCTCGGGCCAGCCTTCGGCCAGTAGTAGCAGTTCCGGCCGCTGCTCGTCGCGCACGGTGGC
>NZ_BAAGZM010000815.1:0-1545 GCF_054778495.1 Hymenobacter agri | reverse complement strand
AATGGCCCCGCCGGCCCCGCCGCCGCCGCTGCCGCCCGAGTAGGCCGAGTAGCCGCCGCCGTTGTAGCCGCCAGTGTTGCCCACCGACATGCCCCCTACTACTACAGTCAACACCTCGCCCGGGGTCACCGTCAGTGTGGCCTGCACCTGTCCGCCGGCCACCGGGTTGATATTGCCCGCGCCGCCGTAGCCCGATGCTCCCCCCGTAGCCGTCACGTTCAGCTTCGTGACGCCGGCCGGCACGGCATACGTCTGGGTCCCGCCGTTGTAGTAGAATGTCTGCGTTTGGGCCCGGGCCGGCGCAGCTGCGGCCAGCAGCAGGGCTCCGAGCAAAAGCTGGGAGAGCGGGCGCCAGGAAGCTGCTCGCGGCAGGGGGGCGTAAATTTTCTGCATAAGGTTAGAAATGAATAAAGTAACCCGGTTCGTAATACCTCAATCCGGCCCGGTGAGCCAAGCGTTGAAACAAGAGGCAAGGCACCGGGTACAAAGGTCCGGCCCCGCCAAACACGGCGGTATCGCATGTTGATGCGAGGCCCGTTCATCGCCAGTCCGTTGATAAGAAGCCGGCTGAGTCTATAAAAACAGCTATGCTGCGCGTAGTCGAAGCACCTACAATGCTTCGTCACCACGAACCTGATTGCCGCTGCGCGCGCGGTTCGACGGCGCCTGGTATGACAGCTTTGCGCGGTGGTGGCGCACCACTGCTCAAGCAACACGCTACTCCTGTGCCTGCGGTAGGCTACTGGCCCTAGCCGTGCCGGCCGCGGGCCAGCAGCTCGGCCTTCGAGTTGATTTGCAGCTTGTCGTACACCGTGCGGATGTAGGCGCGCACCGTGTTCAGGCTGATGCCCAGCCGGTCGCCCACCAGCTTGTAGCTCAGGCCCTGCTCCAGGGCTTCCACAATCTGCTGCTCGCGCGGGGTGAGGGCCGCGGTCGGCGCGGCGGGCCGGAAGTAGCGCATCACGTGGCGGGCAATGGCCGGCGACATGGGCGAGCCGCCCGACAGCACATCGAGTAAGGCCTGCTTGATGGCCGGCAGCGGCGTGCTCTTCACCAAATAGCCCACCGCCCCCGCGCACAGGGCCTGAAACGTGCGCTCCGAATCCTGATACACCGTAATGAGCACCACCTCGGCCTGCGGGGCCAGCTCCCGAATCAGGGCCACGCCCTCGATGCCATTGGCGCCCGGCAGCCCGATATCGGACAGCACTAGGCGGGGCGCCGGAATGCCGGACGTCAGCAGGGCCAGCAGCTCCTCCACCGAGCCAGCCACGGCCACGCACTCAAACTCCGGCTGCGAACACAAGTAGGTGTGCAGCGCCTCGCGGATGGCAGGCTGGTCTTCGACAATAGCCAGGCGGATTTTCATATACACAAAGTTCCGGCGTTCAGGCATGCAGCGGTATCGCATGTTGATGCGATGCCCGTCCCATCAGTATCCGGCCGAGACAGGTCGGCCCATCAAGCGTTGAGCGGCATGCCAAACGGCCGGCGCGGGGCCGCGAGGGGCACGGCCACCTGCACCCGGAACCCGCCGTCGGTTGC
>NZ_BAAGZM010000814.1:0-1547 GCF_054778495.1 Hymenobacter agri | reverse complement strand
CGCCGGCCAGGCCGGGGTTGGCGGCTTCAATCTGCTGGGCGGCGCGCACGGCCACGCCGTCCACATCCGAGCCCACGAAGTGCCAGCCGTAGGCCCGCCGGCCGATGATGGGGTAGATGCAATTGGCCCCCACGCCCACGTCGAGCACGTCGATGTACTCGCCGGGCGGCAGCGTGCCGCCGTTGCTATCGGCCAGCAAGTCGGCCAGGTAATGAATGTAATCGGCCCGGCCGGGAATGGGCGGGCAGAGGTAGCCTTTCGGAATGTCCCAGTGCTCAACGCCGTAAAACTGCTTCAGCAGCGCCTGGTTCAGGGCTTTCACGGCGGCGGGGTCGGCGAAATCAATCGACAGGCTGCCGTAGGGGTTGGGCTTTACGAAGCGGGCGAGCGCCGGGCTGGCCTGGCTCAGTTGCGGAAAATCGTAGGGCGCGCGGTGCGGGTTGCGCGGGTGCAGCTGGTCTTTCTCGGCCGGTAGGGCAGGCGCGGCAGGCGGCGGGGTAGGGGAGGGTTTTTTCATAAGTTGATAGCACGAAATAATACGTTATGCAGAGCGCAGCGCAGCATCTCGCGTGGGGTCATAATGCAATCGTTGGGTTCACTACTGCACGCGAGATGCTGCGCTGCGCTCTGCATGACGGGCGGCGCTAAGAGGTTTTATACAGGTACCACCCTTCGCCCAGTGGCCGCAGCACGATGACGCCGTTGGGCGACATGGCCGGTAGCTGCGCGGCCTCGGGCTGGTAGAGCAGGCCCACCGAACTGGTGGTTTTGCCACCAATCACGAAGGCCAGGCAACTGCCGCAGTCGGTGGCCCGACGCGTGACGCGGCCCAGAAACAGCCGCCGTAGCAGCGTGTGCACGGTGGGGTCGGCGTTGGCGGCCTGCTCGGCGGCGGGTTCATCGGGGCCGGGTGGGGTGGGGAAAAATTTGCCGGTCTGCACCCGGCGCAGCAGCTTCTGAAAATCGGGGCGGTGGCGCTGGAAGTGGGCGGCGATGTCGGCGTCGGCGCTGGTCCAGAGGCGCAGGTTGCCTATCGTGAAGGCGTGGCTGGCGTCGGGGTGCTTGCGGTCGTAGTCGGCAATCTCGGCTTTGGGAAGGCCGGTGAGCAGGGCTACCATGGGCGGGCCTAGGTGCGTCATGGCCAGCGAGCGAATGGCGCCCAGCTTCCAGCCCGTGCTGTCGTGCCGGAAGTGCAGGTAAAAATCGCGCCGCTGGGCCGAGTCGCGCAGCTCCACTGCCACCACGGCCGTGGTCGAATCCTGCCCAATCAGCTCGCAGCGGCGGCGCTGGCCCGGCGGAATCTGCTGGCCCAGCGTCTGCTTTTTAGCCTGCCCGGCCACTTCGCAGCAGAGGTAGTCCTTCATTTCGGGCCAGCCGGCGGGGGCCACAAACTGCTCGGCAATGCGCAGCGGCGGCAGGACCGGCGGGGCCAGCGCGGCCCCGGTCAGCCACGGCAGAAGCAGCAGGAGTAAGTATTTCATCCAAAAGCTAACCGGGAAATGACGACGATGATTCCGGCCGCCGCTAGCGGCGCGGGGCCGGGCCCT
>NZ_BAAGZM010000813.1:0-1547 GCF_054778495.1 Hymenobacter agri | reverse complement strand
CGCCTGCACCCGCCCGCACCTACCCCGACCTGCCCACCGCCATGGCTGCCTTGGGCACCAACGGCGTGAGCGCCGGCAGCAGCGTCGCATTTACCCTGCTGGATGCTACCTATTCGCTGGGCACCAGCTCGCTGGCCGTACCGGCCGTGGCGCTGAGCGCGGGCCAGGGTGTGAGCATCGTGCCGACCGCCGGCGTGAGCCCGGTGATTTCGGGCAGTAACACCACGGCACTGATTGATTTGAACGGCACCGATTACCTGACCATCAGCGGGTACGACGGTAGTAGTAGCGCGCGCACCCTCACGCTGCGCAATACGGCAGCCGGGCCAGCCGTGCTGCTACGCAACGACGCTACCTACAACGTGTTGCGCAACCTCATTATTGAAAGCGCTAATACCAGTAACACCAGCGGCACGGTACTGTTTGGCACCAGCACGGGCACCACGGGCAACGACTTTAACACGCTGGCCAGCTGCGACGTGCGGCCGGCCAACAACAGCACCACCACGCTACAAGCCAACGGCATCTACTCGGCGGGCACGACCGGGGCCACCAACAGCGACAACACGGTGCGCGGCTGCGCCATCTACAACTTCACGGCGACGGGCCTGAACGTGACCACCAACAGCGGCGACAACTGGACGGTGGGCGGGGCCACGGCCGCCGACGGCAACGCCGTGTACGAAACCGTGAGCCGGTCGGCCGACCTGCGCTTTCTGCGCCTGAGCAGCGGCAACAACCATGTCATCAGCAATAACCAGCTTTATTACGCCAGCGGCACGCTCAGCGCGGCGTTTTATGGCGTGGTGCTGGTGGGCGGCACCGGGCACCTGGTGAGTGGTAATGCTATTGGCGGGGCGCAGACGGGCGCGGGCGGCGCGGCCTTCCCCATTGCCAGCAACACGGGCTACGTGTACCCGGTGTACCTCGATTTGAGCGCTACGGCCGGGGCCGCGGCCACCACGGTGCAGGGCAACGTGATTCGCAACTTTAACTCGGCCGCGACCGGGGTGATGTACGGCGTGCACGCCCGCAACGGCACGGCGGGCATTCTGGTGGTGCAGAACAATACGATTGGGGGCACCGGCAGCGGGCAGGGCATTGCGCACGCGGGCAATTTCTACGGCGTCGACCTGGGCAACGCGGTGGGCGCGATGGTGCAGAACAACACCGTGGCGGGCATCACGACCACCGTGGCCAGCGGTGTAGCCTCGCTCACCGGCACACTGGCGGGCGTGAACATGAGCAGCAGTTCGGCCAGCCTCATCAGCGGCAACACGTTTAGCAACTTCAGCGGCACCATCACCAACACCGTGGCCAGCACTACGACCAACGCCACTAACGCCTCGCCGGTGGCGGGCGTGTACGTGAGCGGCAGCGGCGCGGCCACCATCAGCGGCAATACCATGAGCGCGCTGAGCAGCAATTCTACCTTCGCCACCGGCGGCACGGCGCTGAACATTCCGCTGGCCGGCGTGTGGCTGAGCGGGGGCGGTGCGGTGGCGGTGTCCAACAACACCATTGGCTCGCTGACAGCCCCGGCGGGC
>NZ_BAAGZM010000812.1:0-1547 GCF_054778495.1 Hymenobacter agri | reverse complement strand
ACCTCTACGACGGCTGGGCGGCCGAAGCCAACGGCGACCACGCCCGCATCCTGCTCAACGCCACCATCTGGCTGGCCACGCCCAACCGCACCGCCACCGCCACCCGCCGCGCCACCGATGCCGATTTCAGCATCTATCCCAACCCCAGCGCTGACGCGCTCTACATCAGCGGCAACGTGCTGCCCACCGAAATTCGCTGCCAGGACATGCTGGGCCAGCAAGTAGCTCTCACTGCCACAGCCGCCGGCGCCGGTGCCCTGCGCGTGGAAACGGCCGGGCTGGCCCCAGGCCTGTACGTGCTCAGACTGCGCCTGCCCGATGGCCAGGTGCTCACGCGCCAGATTGCACGGCAGTAGGTTTTAACGGAGTAGAGACGCAACATCTTGCGTCTCGTCGTTGAACGAAATCGTTAGGGCGACAGGCGAACGAAGCCCGAGTGCCGCGAACGACGAGACGCAAAATGTTGCGTCTCTACTCCGTTCTGCCAACTGTTAGGAATTACCTCAAAGTAATTCAGGAGGCCCGGCGGCGGTTGTAGAAGCTGTTCGCATCGAACGACTCCTGCTCGTAGAAGCGCGGGGTGGATGCGGGCTCCTGGCCCAAGGCACGCAGCATGGCTTCTTCGTAGTCGCGGGTAATCTGAATTTCGACGTAGGGCGGGTAGCTCAATACCGACTCGGCATTGAGCGCGGGCACGAACACGTTGTCGCCATCATCATCGAGCGAAGCGGCCCCGATGGGAAGCAGAATGTGGTTTTCGTGCTCGTTGATGCGGAAACGGCCGTCCAGCTCCACATCGAGGTAGCGAACTTTCAGTGCTTCCACGTCCACAATCAGCTCGTGCACCGTGCCCAGGGCCTGGCCGTCATTGCCGCGCACAGTCCAGCCGCGCACGTCGGGGTTGTTGTCGGCTACTTCAAAATCGGTGAGGTCGCGCAGGCGACGCAGAATGGGCGTATCCATGTGGCTATATCTGGTATTGCGTATTTAATTAGTCGGTAGTCAGATATGTCATTCGATAAAGTAGGGTCTGACTACTGCTTACCTATTACCGAATACTACCTCTACTGTTTCGGCTCGCTGAGCACGCGCACGGCGGCGGCGGCCTGCGTCAGGAACTGTTGGTTCTGGCGCTGCTCGGCGGCGGTGCCGCTACGGCCTGACAGCTGGCCGGAAAGAGCCACTAGGTCGTCGGCCTGCGTTTCCAACTCGGGGTACGCTTTCTGCTGCATGGCCCGAATAAGCCCGGCGGCGGCCACGAAGCCAGGCCGCACGCTGGTGTTGGCCTCGTCGAGGCGGGCGGTGGCGCTGGTAAGGTTATCGCGTTGCTCCAGTACTGCTGGGTCGCGCAGGTCGTCGCGGTCACAGAGGCTCACCAGCACGCCGGCCAGCTTTTGCAGGCCGTTGCGGGCGTATTCGGGCGCAGCCGGGCTGCTGGCTGCCTGCGTGGCCAACGAAGCCGCCGTTTCGGAACTACCCGCTGAATCTCCCTGCGGAATTGCCGCAATCGCTGCCCGCCGCGTGGCCTGGTCGACGGCTGCGGCGGC
>NZ_BAAGZM010000811.1:0-1550 GCF_054778495.1 Hymenobacter agri | reverse complement strand
CCGCAGGCGCGTCAGCACCAGGTCGGCCCCGTTGGGCACGTAGTACGGAACGGTCGAGGTGCCAAACGGTGCCACCGCCGGCCCGCCCCGAAACGTGGCCTGCACCACGCCGGCCGTGGTGGGATAGTCGCGGCTCGACGTGCTGCCCAGCAGCACCAGCTCGTTCTGCCCGTTCACCACCAGGCTGTGCGGAAACTCGGTGTTGGTGCCGCCCACGTAGGTAGCCCACATGCGGGCCGCCGGGCCGCTGGCGGTAGTGTTGTATTTGATGAGGGCGATGTCGGCCATTCCCCGAAAAGAAGTCTGGAACGCGCCCGCCGTTGTCGGAAAGCCAATATCGAACGCCACGCCGCCCGAGTACATATTCCCCGCGTTGTCGTAGGTAGCCGTGAAGCCCCAGTTGTCGGCCGACGAGCCCGTCAGCGTCGAGAACTGCACCGTCGGGTCAATGGTCAGGGCGCGGCTAGGGTCGTACTTGCCCAGCACGAAGCGCACGCTGTGGCCCTGCAACGCGTAGCGGCAGGGCACGGCCTGGCGTTGGCCGCGGGCATCGAGCTGCCAGGCCTGCGGGGCCAGCTCGGTGGTCGTGCCCACGGTGGTTTTAATAACGAGGTTGCCGGCGGCATCGAGGCCAAGCGCCGCGGCGCCTTCGTAGCGTAGGGCCACGCGCGCGGGGTTGGCGTGCGGGGCCAGCAGCACGTCGTACTCCAGGTGCTGAGTTTGGTTTTCGTACAGTGTCAGGTCGATGCCGGGCCACAGATTGGCGTAGCGTAGCTGGCGGTAGCCGCGCACATGGCTGGCCCAGTGGGCCTCATCGGAGCCCACGAAGTAGTTGCGCTCACCGGGTACCACCTCGCTCGCCGTGAGCTGAGCCCGCGGGCTGGCTTTCTCGAAGGCCACCGAGTAGGCGTGCGCCGCAATGGCGTCGCTGGCCGGGGCCGGGGCGCCGCCCGCGTGGTGCTGGTCGAGAAACGCCTGGTCGTAGAAGGCGTAGGTGAGGCCGGTGGGCTGCACAAACAGGCGCCCGCCGGGCAGGGCCGCCGCGTAGCGCACGTGCTCGTTCCACTGCCCCTTGTTCGCAATAAACTCCAGGCTGGCGCGCTCTGGCGCGGGCGAAACGGCCCGGGCGGCCACTGGCAGTGCAAGGCTCAAAACCAGGCCCCAGGCCCGGCCAATAAAGCGAAGAGGTAGCGTCATAAACAGCAGAAAGGAAACACGAAACGGAAAGGATAGCCCGGCGGCCGGCGCGTAGCCAGCAGAGCCAACGCGGGCCGCGCAAAATTCGTGCGAGGGCGGCGGCGAAGGTAGCGCGGCCGGCCCGGCCCTACCTTTGCGGCCTCTTCTTTGGTTGTGCCGTGCGCCGTTCGTTTGCCTTTAAACTCACCCTGCTCACCCTGGCCTGGCTGCTGCTGGCCATCGCCTGCGAACAGATTCCGGCCCGTGACTTCTGGCCGGCGCTATTCGGGGCGCTCACCACGCCTGCGGCCCTGCTGCTCACGGCCCTGCTGGCCCTGTACTGGCTGCGCCGCCGCTGGCAGGTGGCGCTGCTG
>NZ_BAAGZM010000810.1:0-1552 GCF_054778495.1 Hymenobacter agri | reverse complement strand
CAGTTGGGCGCTGCTGCCCGGGCCATCGGCAAAGCCGCGCTGGCCAGTGCCCGCCAGCGTGCTCACGGTGCCGTTGGGCAATACCTTACGAATGCGGTTATTTTCGTAGTCGCTCACGTACACCACGCCTTGCCCGTCCACGGCCAGACCATTGGGGCCGTTGAACTGCGCGGCGGCCCCCAGGCCGTCGGCAAAGCCGGCGGTGCCGGAGCCGGCCAGCGTACTCACGGTGCCGCCGGGCGTGATTTTGCGAATGCGCTGGTTGCCATAATCGGCTACGTATAGGTTGCCCTGGCCATCCACAGCAACATCAATGGGGCCGTTGAAACGAGCCGTAGCGGATGGGCCGTCGGCAAAACCGCTGGCCAAGTTACCAGCCCAGGTATCTACCTGCCCCGCCGGCGTAATTCTGCGAATGGTATTGTTGCCATTGTCGGCCACGTACACGTTCCCTTGCTTGTCTACGGTGGCGCCTTCGGGCCCGTAGAACTGCGCCGTCGTCCCCGCCCCGTCGGCATAGCCCGAAGTTCCGTTTCCGGCCATCGTGCTGACCTTGGTGTACACGATTTCGGGTTCGGGCCCGGCAGGCGTTTCTTTTTCTTTTTTACACGCACTTAGGCCGAGCAGCAAAAAGGCTCCGGCCACGAAGGAGGAAGTAGTAGACATGAAGGCAGCGGGAAAGGTGTTTTAAGAAGGCGTCAAAAGTAACGATGACTGGACTTCGCCACGCCTGGATTTTTTAAGAACCGGCTTCAAGAATAAGCGCCGTGGCCGCCCGCAAATCGGCTACGTGCGGCGCGAAGCCTTCCGCGTTTTCCTCCTCCCCTACCAGAATGCCGCGCACGCCCACGGCCGCACCGGCCTGCATGTCGCGCAGGCGGTCGCCCACTATCCAGCACTGCGAAACGTCGAGGTTGAAGCGGGCCACGGCCTTTTCCAGCATGCCGGAGTTGGGCTTGCGCAGGATGGACTCGCTCACGCTGGGGTGGGCGTCGGCGAAATACAGGGCGTCGAGGAGGCCGCCGCAGGCACTTTGCAGCTTGGCGTGGCAGGCCTGCACGTCGGCGGCGGTGTAAAGCTTTTTGGCGATGCCGGCCTGGTTGGTGACCACGATGAGGTAGTAGCCGGCGGCTTTGAGGCGGGCCAGGCTTTCGGGCACGCCGGGCAGGATGACGAATTTCGCCGGCTCCCACACGTAAGTGCCAATTTCTTCGTTCAGCACGCCGTCGCGGTCGAGGAATATGGCTTTGTTTTTTGTTGTCATGGTGCACAAGGAAAGTGGCGCGAAGTAGCGCGAACTTTGTAGTTCGCGTCCCGGAACGAGTCGTTGCCACGGCGCGGGGACGCGAACTACAAAGTTCGCGCTACTTCGCGCGACGTGGCGCTATTGCTTACGACATGAAAATTGCGATTATCGGCGGCGGCATCAGCGGCCTCACCCTGGCGTGGTACCTGCAGAAGGCCGGCGTGGCCTACGAGCTGTTCGAGGCCGACACCCGCCCCGGCGGCAACCTGCGCACCTGGGCCGCGCCCGGCGGCTACCTGCTCGAAA
>NZ_BAAGZM010000809.1:0-1553 GCF_054778495.1 Hymenobacter agri | reverse complement strand
CCGGCCAAGCCCGCGGCCGCGCCAGCTACGCCCGTGGCCGAAGCCCGCTACGAGTGCCCGATGGGCTGCGCGGGCAGCCAGAGCAACAAGCCCGGCAAGTGCCCGGTATGCGAGATGGAGCTGGAAAAGAAGTCGTAGCGCCAGCACCTGGCAAACGCCGGTGCGGCCATAATTACGCAGGTTTTTGCGCGGATTATGTGCGCGCCGCGGCCGGTGCTGGCCGTAGTTTTGCGTAGCTGCCAGAGTCCTCTCGGGCAGCGTTTTCGACGCGCGCTACGGCGCCTGTTTCCTCTAAATCTCATTCGATATGGCTACGCTTCAATTCAAAACCACCATCAACTGCGGCGGCTGCATCAAAGCCGTAACGCCCGCCCTCAACCAGGCCGTGGGCGCCGGCAACTGGCAGGTCGATACCGCCAACCCCGCCAAAATCCTCACCGTGACTTCCGACCAAGCCACCGCCGCGCAAGTGGTGCAGGCCGTGGAGGCAGCCGGCTTCGAGATTCAGCCCGCGGCATAAAATGCGGCTGGTATTCATAAAAAAGGGCGACCCCAGTGCGGGGCCGCCTTTTTTATGAAGAAGCTGTTTGGGAGTCTTAATAACTGCCTGCACGATGTAGAGACGCATATTTGCGTCTCATCGTTGAACGACATTTGGCGAGCGATGCACACGACAAGACGCAAATATGCGTCTCTACGGCAGTAGTCCTATTTCCCAAACAGCTCAATATTCTACTCTACCACCAGCTGCCGGCTGGTCGTGAGTTCGCCCACTTGCAGCTTCAGCAGGTACATGCCGGCGGGCAGGTTTTCCAGCGTCAATTCCTGGCGTCCGGTTTGGCGGGCCGTTACCGTGCGCACGCACTGGCCCAACGCGTTGTACACGTTCAGCAGCACGGGTTGGGTGCCGGGCACGGTGTAGGCCAGCGTGGCAGCGGCAGGAGCGGGGTTCGGAAATACCGAAACATCCAGCGCTTTATCGGCGGCGCTGCGGGTGGCCAGCACGCCGGTGCCCAGCTGAAACGCCACATACTGATTGCCGGGAATGGCCGTGAAATCGGGGTTGGCGCCCAGCGCTGTGGTGCGGCCGGGGATGGTCGGGATGATGTCGGTGAGGAATACGCCGTCGGCGTCGGTGTAGCCGGCAAACAGCTCGATGCGGCTGCCCGCGCCCACCGACATGCCCGCCGCGCCCAGCGCCGCCAACGGAATCTCAATTTCCAGCCCCGAGTTGCTGGTGTTGGCCGTGAGGGTAGGGGTGTTGAAGTAGGCGAAGCGCGCACCGCCCAGGTCAAGCGTAGCCGGGGCCACCACTACGCCACCGGTTTTGGTGCCCGCGCCAATATAGGTGTCGTTGCCCGGCACCACGGGTCCGCTTGTGACATATGACACCCGGCTGAAATACACGTCGTTGGCCGTGGCCGAAGTCGGGCCCACCGACACGCGGAAGCCATAATCAGCCTGCATGTCGAGCGTGGGCCGGTGCTTGAGCGGCGAGGGCCCGTTGTTGCCGCCAAGAAGCTGCTGGCCGCCCGCCGCGCCGGCATGAAGGA
>NZ_BAAGZM010000808.1:0-1553 GCF_054778495.1 Hymenobacter agri | reverse complement strand
GGTGCGCTCGACGCGCACGTCCAGGCGGGGGTCGGAGCCCACCACGGCCTGCACCACGGTGTAGGCGCCCGACGTGTCGGTGATGGTACAGGTGTAGGTGCCGTTGGGCAGGTTGGTGCGCCGGGCCGTGGCCGGGGCCCCGAAATCGGCCCAGAAGTAGGAATACACCCCGTCGTTGCCGTTGCTGGCCACCACCTCGGCCGCCCCGGTCGGCGAGTTGAAGATGAGGGCATCGGTGACCAGCACCTGGGCGCGCACCGGGCGGATGGTGGCCAGGTTGACGACCTCCTCGAACGTTTCGCGCACAATCGGCTGCGTGCCGGCCAGGTTCCAGGCCAGGTCGTTCGTGCGGTCGTAGACGGTGGCCTCCACGTCGAAGGCCCAGTAGTCGTAGCCGGTCGGCGCCTGGCCGTCCTTGCGCTTGGCCGAAACGACGTAATTCCAGCCGTGGTCGAGCACGGCCTGGCGGATGGTGGCCAGCAGCATGTCCACGCCCTGGTCGAGCGTGGTGCCGTTGATGGCAAAGAGCGGGTATTCGTAATCGTCCTCGGCGCCTACCGTGCGCTGGCTGCGCGAGCTGGGCGTGAAGCGCACCCAGGTGCCGCCCAGGCGCAGGCGCAGGTACGTCCAGGGCGTAATGAAGGGCGGCGTCAGAATCGGGTCGTTGGCGACCAGGTTTTTCACCCGCAGCGTGAGTTTGGCTAAGCGTTCACCGGCCATTTAGAAGGAGAATTTAGCGGGGTTGTAGGTCAGGTCCTCGGTGGCGGCCTCGCTCCAGGTGAAGTTCATCCGCACGCCCACGTGCTGGTCGCCGATGGGGCCCACGTGCTCGGCGAAGCAGTTGCGCACGCTCATCTGAATCTTGTAGCTCTGCCGGTGGTGGTGCACCACGTAGGCCAGCAGGTCCTCGGCGATTTCCTCGCAGGCATCGATGGCCGCGTCGCGGGCCTCGTAGTCGCCCGGGGCCACTTTCTGCAGCACGTAGTAGGCTCCCTGGGGCGTGCGTCGCAGGCTCTCGCCGGCATTGTCCTCATAGTCCAGGTCGTAGTTCTGCAGCACGAGAAACGCCTGGCCGGGTTTGGCCTTGAGCCTGGAGCGCAGCACGTCGTAAAAGCTGGCCAGGTCGAGCTGCTTGGCAATCGGGTCGGAGGCGATGAGCACGCGCAGGAAGCGGCCGTTTTCGGCCGTGGCCCGAATGGCCACGTGCGCGCCGGCGGCGGCGCGAAAGAGTTGGGTATAGGCCAGTAAGCGCATAAATCAGGTCGTGGGGTTGTTTTTGCGGGCTTGCTCGCGCAGGGCCTCGGCCTGGCGCGCATCATCCTCCATCTTGGCCAGCACGTCGCGCACCAGCTGGCGCTCGGTCTGCTCGAGCGTGCCGAACGTGGGGCCGCTCATCTCGCGCGCCACGTGGGCCCAGCCGTCAGTCGACTCCGAGGCCTTCGCCTCATTATCCGGGGTGAACACGCGCGGGTAATCGCGCTCGAGTTCGAGCCGGCAGCCGCGGTACCAGGTGAGCACGGCCAGCTTCTCGAGCAGGGGCAGGTGCGCGACCT
>NZ_BAAGZM010000807.1:0-1554 GCF_054778495.1 Hymenobacter agri | reverse complement strand
AGCGGCCACGATGAGGCGCGGGCATCGCGATAGAGCCACGCCAGCACCCGCGCCGTGAGCCACGCCCCCGAACCCAGCAGCACTGCCTCTTTGCTGATGCCCGTAGCCCAGAACCAAACCGAGGGCCAAAGCAGCAGCGCCACTGCGCCCGCGCCCGCCGGGGTGCCCGGAAATAACCGGGCCATTGTTCGCACCAAGGCCCAGCAGCCCGCAAACGCGAAAACGCTCAGGTAGCCGGCATTCAGCCAGCCGGTGTTTAGCGAAGCAAGGTTGAGAAGCGCCAGTAGTTTGATAAACGTCCAGGTATTCGATGAATTCTGGTACACTATCGGGCCGGCATTGTGCGTGGGAAAAGTGGTGATGGCCTGCGTCAGCAGCTGCCATGCTGTGCCCGGGCTGGCCCATAGCCGGGCAGTCACCATGTCGCTTATACCACTCATGAAGGCCGCATCCAGCTTGAGCGGAATGCTCCGCCCTACCCCCACCGCCACGCGCAGGAGGGCACTCAGGGCCAAAATGGCTGTCCAGTTGTTTGCCCGCGCCCATTGCCATTGCCGCCGGAGCCACGGCAGCAGCAGGGCCAGCAGCAGTCCGTTCAGCAGAAGCGCAACTACCAGCTTCATTGCACTGCACGAGGTTGTTGCACCAGCCGGCTGCCGATGGCGCAGTGCAGGCAGCGGCGCGGGGCGCAGTACGATTTGTGCAGGGCCAGCAAGCCCTGCGAGTCGGCCGCCGAGCGGTGCACGAAGCCCAGCGCCGCGTACACATCGGTGAATTGGTTGTGCTCGGCGGGCAGCCCGGCCAGCAGCGCTACACTGCTTTCAACTATTTCGGGCTGGCCCACGTGCCGGGCGTAGGCCACGCGCAGCGGCACCACGACGTTGGTAATCAGCAGGGCGATACTGCTTTTGCCCAGGCTAGGCACCTTGCCCGCGCGCCCGGGCCGGAAGTGCGTGCGCCAATACTCGGGGGCCGTCGCCTGGAAGAATTCGGTAAGCGCCGCCACACTTTGGGCCGTGAGCAAGGCGTCGAACAACGTTGGCCGGGCGTGCAGCAGCCCCACCAGCTGCCCCAGCCGCACCGGGGGGAAGTTGGCCGGGCGCAGACGCAGGTAATTCCACTCGTGCACGGCCAGCGCGGCCGCGCCCAGCTGGTACTTATGGCGCAGAAACTCATGTTCCTGCCGCAGGTCGCGGATGTACTCGTCGGCGGCCGTTTCGTCGTTCTCCGCCAAAAACCCGGCCTGCCCAAACAGTAACGCTTCGAGCTGGCGTTGGTCGTGGCGATGGCGGCGCAGTACACTCAGCGGCAGGGCTTTAGCCAGGCGCGCCAGCGGTTCGCTGTTTTTCTGGAAGCCGAAAGCGGCCATCAGGGCATGGTAGGCGGTGGCCTCCCAGTCCTGGCCCAGATGCTGATGCAGGGCCAGCACGTCGTCAGCCTTACGCTCGACGCGCTCCAGCAGCGCCCGCTCCACCATCATCGTGCGCGTGATTTCGGGCACCAGCGGCAGCAGCGGGGCGCAGGGCAACGGCGCGGTGGTGGGCGCATCCAGCA
>NZ_BAAGZM010000806.1:0-1556 GCF_054778495.1 Hymenobacter agri | reverse complement strand
CCACCCGCAGCACCACCGCGCCCGACCTGGGCGCCTACGAATTCACGCCGCCGGCCAACACGGCCAGCGTTTCGCTGCGCAGCATCGACTCGCCGGTCCCGCCTCTGACGCTGACTGCCCGCACCGTCACGGTCACCATCAGCAACAACGGCACCGTGCCGCTCACCAGCGTGCAGTTGCAGTACGTGTTCAACAACGCAGCCCCCGTTACTCAAACCCTCACCCCCACTGGCGGCTTGGCCGTGGGTGCTACGCAAAGCTTTTCGTTCACCACGCCTATCACAATGATTAGTGGGCGCAATACCCTGACCGTGACGGCTAGCGTACTGAATGGCAGCGCCACGGTGAGCAGCAGCCTGAGCCGTAACTACTACACGCCCCTGGTGGGCACCTACACCATCAACCAGCAGGCGGCGGGCAGCGCTACCAATTTCACCGGTTTTGCCGAGGCGGCGACTACGCTTAACAACGCGGGCATTGCCGGTTCGGTGCGCTTCAACGTACTCAACGGCCCGTACCAGGAACAGTTTTCGCTGGGCGTGGTGGCCGGTGTGAGCGCCACCGATACCATTGTGGTAGACGGCGGCGCGGCCAAGCAGCACCTGAACTACGGCGGCACCTCGTTGCAGCCGGCCGCCGTGCTGCTCAACGGCACCGACTACCTGACCGTGCAAAACCTGACCATCGACCTGGCGTCCTCGCCGCAGTACGGCATCGGGGTGAACCTAGTGGGCCAAGCCACCAACAACCGCATCAAAAACTGCGTAATTCTGGCCCCCATCGCGGCCACGCTGACCACCGCCAACGCGGGCATTGCCGTGAGCGGCTCGATAACCACGACCTCTTCGGGCGGCGACGCCAGCGGGCTGCGCATTGAGAACGACTCCATCAGCGGCGGGGCCTACGGCATCACGCTCACGGGCATTTCGGCCACCAGCCGCAGCACCAACGCGCGTGTGACGGGCTGCGTGGTGCGCAACTTTTTCAACTACGGCCTCTACCTGGCCAACTACAGTGGCGCGCGCGTCACCGACAATAACATTCACCGTGAAACGCGGGTGGGTACGTCCACTTTCTATGGTATTTATGTGACCAGCTGCGTGGGCCTGGCCATCGAGCGCAACCGCATTCACGACCCGAACACGGCCAGCGGCAGCGCCCTGCCGGCGCATGGCATCTACTTCAGCAGCGCTTCGGGCGCGGCCGGGACGGAAAATGACGTGGTCAACAACCTGATTTATAATTTCTTCAGCTTTGGCACGACCTACGGCCTCTACAACTCGGGCTCGAGCTTTGCACGCTACTACCACAACACCGTGGTGATGGATAGCCCAAACAATGCGCAAACGTCCAACACCGGCTTCTACCAGACCGGAGCGGCCACGGACATTGACTTCCGTAACAACCTGGTAGTAGTGACGCAGACCGCTGCCCAGGGCCGCTATGCGTTGAACTTTGCCACTACCACGTCGGGCATCAACAGCAACTACAACGACCTGTACGTGGGCCCGGCCGCCAGCGGCTTCACCTGCCGCTACGGCACCACCAGCTACGCC
>NZ_BAAGZM010000805.1:0-1558 GCF_054778495.1 Hymenobacter agri | reverse complement strand
CTGGCGGCGGGCGGCCCGGCCGTATTAGGCCTCAACCTCAAGCCCGACCTCTCGCCCGCCGCCCTGCTCCAAAAGCTGCGGCAGCCGCGCGGCAAGGCGTCATTCGCCGATTTTCTGAAGCGTACAATTTACCTGGCGGCGCCCGTGCCCACGCTGCTGCGCGAGCTGCGGCCCGACTGCGCCACGCTGGATGCCGAAGCTCTGGCCGAGCTGCTAACCAATCTGCCCTTACCTGTTGCCAGCTTGCGGCCGCTGGATGAAGCTATTTCGACGGCGGGCGGTATTGCCTTTGCGGCCGTGGATGAGCACCTGATGCTGCGGCAGCGGCCGGGCACCTACGTGGCCGGCGAGATGCTCGATTGGGAAGCGCCTACCGGGGGCTATTTGCTACAAGGGTGTTTCAGCACGGGGGCGTGGGTGGCGCAACGCATTTGCGCAGCGCACGAGCAGGGCCGCTGAGCATAGGCGGGGCGCCAGGTATTACTCGTCGTTTTTGAGCACGCGCCGGGCTTTTTGTTTTTCCTCGGCTTCGCGCAGAATCTGGCGGGCCTCGCCGAGCAGGCGGCGGCCGGGGTTGAGCTCGTCGCGGGCAATGAGGGCGAAGAGCAGAAAGAACGAGGCCAACGGCAACAGCCAGCCCAGCGCAAACCACAGCCAGAACGAGCGGCCCCGACTCTGGGCGCAGTAGCCCGTCAGAATCGGAATAAACGAAATGGCTACCGCCATCACGAATAGCATGTCGACAAACAGCATAGGCGGGCGGCGGTGAAGTGGTGAGAACAAGGCCGCAACAGCGGCCGGCGGCATGCCGAAGATACGCAAACGCAGGCGGGCGTAGAAGCATCAGCGGAGGAAATTTGTTTGAAAACGCCACTATTCGCGTCATTCTCCCGTAGTTCGGGGCAAAGTCGTGCCCGCAACGGGGGGCGGCCGTCCGGTTATCGTCCATGTGGGAGCACCAAAGTTTGTTTCGCGTCTCGGCCCAGCTCTTTGCCGAGGGAGTTTTTAATTTGCTCGACCGCAGCCTGCGGCCCGAGGTTTTCCTGCTGGGCTTCGCCGCCGGACGCGAGGCCGAGGCACCCGCGGCCGTGGTGCTCGAACCAACCACCCATCGCTACTCTCCGGCCGATTTCCGCCACGTGAAAATCCGGGCGGCCGCCCTCGAAGCCGATGCCGGGCCCAAAGGCTCGGTGTACCACCTGCACCCCAACGACCACGACCGCACCGAGAAGCAGCACTGGTACGAGCTGATGTGCCAGGCCACCGAAAATACCCTCAACGAGCTGACGACCAGCCGGGGCGAAAACCGCCGTTCGTTCTGCTCGGGGCCCGTGAGCCTACAAGGCTACCTCGTGACGGTGGTGCTGCAGCTGGCCGCCGACTGCTACGACGGCTACTACGCCCTGCCCAAGCCCGGCGGCGGCCGCCCCATCAATCTGCCCCACGCGGCCGTGCTGGAGTTTATGCACGACTGCGCCCGGGCCCTACGCGAAGCCGATACCGCCGACAACGACCAGCCCGTGCTCGACCGCGACTACAACGAGCTGCTGCGCTCGGC
>NZ_BAAGZM010000804.1:0-1567 GCF_054778495.1 Hymenobacter agri | reverse complement strand
GCCGTCGAGCAGCGTGGCGGTGATGGGGCCGGGCCGCTCCTGCTGGAAGTTGAGGGCCGTGGCGCCGGTGGCGGGGTTCGGATACAGCGCCACCTGAATGGTGCCAGGCGTGGTGGCCCGGCCGGGCGCGGTGCTCAGCACAATATTTTCGTCGCCGGAGCGGTAGGGCAGCAGTTCGAAATAGGTGAGCAGCATCTCATCCAGGGTACTCTCGCCCCAGGTGGTGATGCGGGGCGGACTGCTGGGGTTGCGCGGGTTCTGGGCGGTGTTGTCGTAGCTGGCATCGGCCACGAGGCGCGAGCCGGCCGGTATTTTCAGCGGACTCGTGAAGCGGAACGTGCCCTGCCAGCGGAAGTCCCAGTCGCCGATTTTTATCATCCGAACGGTGTCGTTGGTGGGCTTTACGGCGGCCACTTTCCAGCCCTTGCTGAGCAAGTGGGCGTGGGGCGACACGCTGAGCACCGTCGCATCGAACGGCACGGTGAGCTGGGCGTGGAAGGTTTTTACCTGATTGGCCGGAATCACGAACGGGCCGTTGGTGAGCACCTGCGGCGAAATGACGGGCAGCGTCTGCACGTAGCGCGTTACGGGCTGGCGGGCGAAGAAAATGTTCACCACCGACGAATCCTTCTGCGTCACGAAGTTGGGGCCGTAGTGAATCTGCAACAGCAGCGAGGCGCGGCGGTAGAGTTTCTTGCCCATGCCCGACGGGTAAAACCGGTGGTTCATGCCCGGCACCCAAGCCCCGTACACGCCCTCCAAGGGCGTGAAGCCGAAGCCGCCGAACTGCGTGTAGCCGTAGCCCGGGTCGGCCGCATCCAGCGCCTGGGCCTGCTGCGTGGTGTCGAGTGCGATGATGCAGTGGTGCACGATGCGCTTGTTGCCGGGCCGGAACTCAATGGCCGAGATGTCGCGGTCGGTGGGCAGGTTTACGGGCAGCACGAAAATGCGGTACATGTCCTGCCCATTGCCCTGGTGCGTGAAGGCGTGCGCCATCGGAATCACCAAATCGGGCGTGCCCAGCTGCGAGCCGCTGGGGTAGGTGGGTACCGGCGGCGTCGTAGCCGGGTTGCCCTGCGGCGTGCCGGCATCGACCCAGGCCGCGATTTTGGCAATTTCCGCGTCGGTCAGCGTGTTTTCGTCGAGGTAGTGGCGGTAGCGCGGGTCAGGCTTCCACGGCGGCATGTAGCGCGTACCCGTCACGTACTTAATGGTCTGGGCATGGCTCACCACCTCGGCGTAGCTCGTGAGCGGAAACGGCGCCACTTCGCCGGTGCGGTGGCAGGGCGTGCAGTGCTGGTATACCAGCGGCGCAATATCCTGGCTGAAAGTGTACTGCGGCGTAGTCTGGGCCTGCGCCGTGAGGGCCGAAACCGCCAGGGCGCAAGCAGCGAGGAAGGAAGAGAAAACGTGCTTCATATATTCAATTGATGTGCTGGAACATCACGCTCTAAAGTTACTCAATAAAACAGCCCACCGGCTCGGTGCGGGGCACGGCCACGGGCTGGCCGACAACTACGGCGGCCAGGGCATCGGCCAGTTCGTGGTGGCGCGTCAGGGCGCGGTG
>NZ_BAAGZM010000803.1:0-1567 GCF_054778495.1 Hymenobacter agri | reverse complement strand
GCACTCGACATCAGCCACGGTTCGCCGTGGTGTAGAGAAATTTTACAATGGAGAGTTTGATCCTGGCTCAGGATGAACGCTAGCGGCAGGCCTAATACATGCAAGTCGAACGGTCTTTAGCAATAGAGATAGTGGCGCACGGGTGCGTAACGCGTAGCCAACCTGCCCATCACTGGGGGATAGCCCGCCGAAAGGCGGATTAATACCGCATACCACTTGTCAACGGCATCGTTGAGTAGTGAAAGATTTATTGGTGATGGATGGGGCTGCGTGCCATTAGCTAGTTGGTAAGGTAACGGCTTACCAAGGCGACGATGGCTAGGGGAGCTGAGAGGCTGGTCCCCCACACGGGCACTGAGATACGGGCCCGACTCCTACGGGAGGCAGCAGTAGGGAATATTGGGCAATGGAAGAGATTCTGACCCAGCCATGCCGCGTGCAGGATGAAGGCTTTCTGAGTCGTAAACTGCTTTTGCCAGGGAAGAATAAGGCCCATGCGTGGGTCGACGACGGTACCTGGTGAATAAGCACCGGCTAACTCCGTGCCAGCAGCCGCGGTAATACGGAGGGTGCGAGCGTTGTCCGGATTTATTGGGTTTAAAGGGTGCGTAGGCGGCCGATTAAGTCTGGGGTGAAAGCCCGTTGCTCAACAACGGAACTGCCCTGGAAACTGGTTGGCTTGAGTACAGACGAGGGTGGCGGAATGGATGCTGTAGCGGTGAAATGCATAGATAGCATCCAGAACCCCGATTGCGAAGGCAGCTGCCTAGACTGTAACTGACGCTGAGGCACGAAAGCGTGGGGAGCGAACAGGATTAGATACCCTGGTAGTCCACGCCGTAAACGATGGATACTCGCTGGTGGCGATAGATGGTCACTGGCTTAGCGAAAGCGTTAAGTATCCCACCTGGGGAGTACGCCCGCAAGGGTGAAACTCAAAGGAATTGACGGGGGCCCGCACAAGTGGTGGAGCATGTGGTTTAATTCGATGATACGCGAGGAACCTTACCTAGGCTAGAATGCGCGTGACCGACTCAGAGATGAGTCTTTCCTTCGGGACACAAAGCAAGGTGCTGCATGGCCGTCGTCAGCTCGTGCCGTGAGGTGTTGGGTTAAGTCCCGCAACGAGCGCAACCCCTATGTTTAGTTGCCAGCATGTAATGATGGGGACTCTAGACAGACTGCCTGCGCAAGCAGTGAGGAAGGCGGGGACGACGTCAGGTCATCATGGCCCTTACGCCTAGGGCTACACACGTGCTACAATGGACGGTACAGCGGGTTGCCAACCAGCGATGGTGCGCCAATCCCGAAAAGCCGTTCTCAGTTCGGATCGGAGTCTGCAACTCGACTCCGTGAAGCTGGAATCACTAGTAATCGCGTATCAGCAATGACGCGGTGAATACGTTCCCGGGCCTTGTACACACCGCCCGTCAAGCCATGAAAGTCTGGTAGACCTGAAGCCGGTGCTCCGCAACGAAGCCGGTTAGGGTAGAACAGGTAATTAGGGCTAAGTCGTAACAAGGTAGCCGTACCGGAAGGTGCGGCTGGATCACCTCCTTTCTGGAGC
>NZ_BAAGZM010000802.1:0-1570 GCF_054778495.1 Hymenobacter agri | reverse complement strand
GGGCGGTGGCCCTGGCGCAGCAATTCCTCTACCAACCACAGCACGTGGGGCGTTTTGCCGGTGCCGCCCACGCGCAGGTTGCCCACGCCCACCAGCGGCACGGCGAAGGTTTCGCTGCGCTGCCAGCCGTGGTCGTACAGCCAGTTGCGCCCGGCCAGTACGGCAGCGTAGAGCCACGCGAGCGGCAGTAGCAGGAAAGTGAGCAAACGGGCCATACGAAGCCACAAAAGTACGCCCGGCCAGCCCCGCGCCCGCGCCGTACTTTTGGCCTTATGCCCGACGTTGCCACCCTGCTGCCCCGTTTTCTGGCCGAGTTTCCGGCCCCGCCAGCCTTGCCGCCCGGCATCGAGGCGCAAAACCCTTTCCGCGAGCCGGCCGTGCAGGCGCTGGCCCAGCGCTTCGCCACGAAATTTTACGCCGACGACCAGCCCCGCGTGGCCCTGCTGGGCATCAATCCCGGCCGGCTGGGCATGGGCCGCACCGGCGTGGCCTTCACCGACCCCACGGCGCTGCATGAAACCTGCGGCATTGCCAACGACCTGCCGCGCGGCCGGCCCGAGCTCTCCACGCAGTTCGTGTACCGCGTGGTGGAAGCTTTGGGCGGCCCGGCCGAATTCTACCGCCATTTCTTTATGAGCTCCCTCTACCCGCTCGTGCTTTTAAACAACGGCCTGAACTACAACTACTACGACTCCCCCGCCGTCATCAAAACCCTCTGGCCCGACCTGCAACGCTCGCTGCGCCAGCAAGTGGCCGGTTTTGGCCTGCGCCGCGACGTGGCCGTGAGCCTGGGCAAGCGCAACGGCGAATTCCTGACCAAGCTGAACAAAGAGCTGGGCCTGTTCGATAAAATCGTGGTGCTCGACCACCCGCGCTTCCTCATGCAGTACCGCCGCCGCGACCTCGATGCCAACGTGGCGAAATACGTCGAAACGCTGGGTAGCCTGCTGACAGCCTAGGCTCTACTCAACCCTTAACGTTCAAAACTCAACCCTTCTGTAACTGTGCCTACCGTTCAAGACCTGGCCCGCCTGCTCGAAGCGGCCGCCCCCCTCGCTTACCAGGAAAGCTACGACAACGCCGGCCTGCAATGTGGCGACCCGCAGGCCGAAATCACCGGCGTATTGATAACACTGGACTGCACGCCCGCCGTGGTGGCCGAGGCCGTGCGGCGCGGCTGCAACGTGGTGGTGGCCCACCACCCGGTTATTTTCCGGCCGCTCAAACGCCTCACCGGCGCCAACGAAGTCGAGCAAACCATCATTGCCGCTCTCAAAAACGACGTGGCCATCTACGCCGCCCACACCAACCTCGACCACGTGCGCGGCGGCGTGAACGACAAGCTGGCCGAAAAATTAGGGCTTCTGAAAACCCGCGTATTGGCCCCGCAAAGCGGCACGCTGGCCCGCCTCATCACCTATGTGCCCAACCGGCCCGAAGACCAGCAAACCGACCTCGCCGGGCGCGTGCTGGCCGCCCTCTATGCCGCCGGCGCGGGTCAGATTGGCCAGTATGCCGACTGTAGTTTCCGCGTGCCCGGCACCGGCACCTTCACGCCGGGCGCGGGCAC
>NZ_BAAGZM010000801.1:0-1571 GCF_054778495.1 Hymenobacter agri | reverse complement strand
AACGCCACGGCCGGCGGCAGCCCCTCAATGGCCATCACCTCGGGCACGGCCATCTGGTGGAACAGCCGCCGCGCGTAGGGCGACACCGACTCGAGGTAGCGGCGCTGGGCCTCGGCGTAGAGCGTGCCAAACGCCAGGCTGCTCTTGCCCGAGCCCGACACGCCCGTGAACACCACCAGCGCATCGCGCGGAATGTCGACGTCGACGTTTTTGAGGTTGTGCTCGCGGGCGCCGCGCACGCGCACGAAACCGGGGAAATCAGCAGGGGAGAAATTAGACATAACGGGCAGCCGGGAAACGTTCAGCCAGTGCATACGCAGGCGGCGGCCCGGCATCCGAAAAAAATCGGGTTGGGCGTTGGCAGCCAGAAGCGTTACTTTGGGAACGCCTTGAATTTCCGTCTGATGAAGTCTACCCGTTTTTGGTGGTGCTGCTGTTGTCGCTGCTGGCCGCTCTACGAAAGCGTCATCAGCGTGGAAATTGGGCAGGCGAAGCGCTAGCCGTCAGCCTGCTCGGATTGCGGCACCTCGTCACCCACCAACACCAAGCTCGCCGAGTTGATGCAGTACCGCAGCCCGGCCGGCTCCGGCCCATCGGCAAACACGTGGCCCAGGTGCCCGTTGCACGCGTTGCAGCGCGCCTCGATGCGCTCCATATTAAAGCTGGTATCAAAGAAATACGCCACTGCCCCGCGCGCCGCCGGCTGCCGGAAGCTGGGCCAACCCGAAATGGCGTGGTACTTCTCGTCGGCCTCGAACAGCACCGTGCCGCAGCCGGCGCAGGCGTAGCGGCCCGGTGCGTAGCTGCGGCAGTAGGCGTTGCGGTAGGGCGGCTCGGTGGCGTGCTGGCGCAGCACGGCGAACCGCTCGGGCGACAGCCGCGCGGCCCATTCCGCTGCCGAAAGCTCTAAGTGCCGGGGTGGCTCGGGGTTGCCGTATTTGGCGTAGGTGAGGACGTCTTTCCAGCGCAGCATAAACGGGAGTTGATGGGCTGCTACTGCACCACCAGACGCTGGGTGCCGCGGTGGGTGGCGGTGGTGCCCTGCACCGAATACACCCCGGGGGCAATGCCGGCGAGGGAGAGCAGTACGGTTCCATCAGTGGCCGGCCGCTGCGCGGGCCAGGACTTCACTAGCCGGCCCAGGGCATCGTATAGCTCGAAGCGGGCTGCCCCACCTTCGGCGGGCAGGACAATGGCCACCTGCTGCTGCGCCGGGTTGGGGCCCAGCGAAAAGGCCAGCGCGGGCCGGGCCGCCGCAGTGGCCGTGATAATGGGCGGCTGGTTGAAGAAAATATCCAGGCCGTGCTGCATGGCCGGATTAAAAGTCGAGTGGCCCGTGTAAATGTCCAGCGAGCCGTCGCCGTTCAAATCGGCAGCTTCGGCAAAATTGAACGGCTCAAAGCCGATGAGAATGGCCGAGGCCGCCGCAAATTGGGCATTGCCGTTGTTGAGCAGGGTTTGGGTGATGCCCCGGTCGTTGGTCACCAGCAGGTCGAGGTCGCCGTCGCCGTCGAGGTCGCCGGAGCTCACGTGCCGGGTGCGGCTGAGGGCCGCCACGGCCTGCATCGGCT
>NZ_BAAGZM010000800.1:0-1571 GCF_054778495.1 Hymenobacter agri | reverse complement strand
CCCGGCCCGCGACACCAAGCCCGCCGGTGCCGGCCGCAGCACATGCAGGTAAGCCGCCAGCAACACCAGATACGCGGCATACGCCACCCAAGGCCCCCGTCCCCGCCGGCGAAGCAGCAGGCCCACGGCCGCCACAACTGCTCCAGCCAAGAGCACCTGCAGGCCCGGGTAGTAATAACGCTGCGCTTGCACCCGCAACTCCTGCTGCCACGTATTTGGGTAACCCACCAGCCGGTGTTGCGCCGCCAGTGCGGCCAGCTGCTGCCAGGTACGCACCCGGGGTTGGCGCGCCTGCGCCATGCTCAGGTAAAGCAATGCCGCCGGGAAATGGTCCAGCTGCTGTTGCGCGTAGGCCATTTTCAAAAATAATTCGGGTGAAGCCCGGTTTTTTTGCCACACCAGCGCCCGATAACCCGGAAAAGCCGCGCCATACTGGCCGGCGTCAAACAACGAATCAGCCTGGGCCAGGGTAGGAGCGGTCGAAGATGGCGTTGATAGTAAATTTTTTTTTGCCCCCGGATTTGCACACAAACTGCAGAAAGGCAGTAGGGTAAAGAGAATGAAAAGGGCGCGCACGATAAGACAGAGAGGTTTTTTTTGCGGGCAGAGTTGTGTAGTCCAAAAGGCCGTACTACTTTTGTACCACCAAAGCAGGAAACGCCTCGCCAAGGTAAAGATAACTGATTCTGTAGCTCAGCTGGTAGAGCAGTACACTTTTAATGTACGGGTCCTGGGTTCGAATCCCAGCGGGATCACAGCTAAACGCTCATTCTGCACTGCGCAGGGTGAGCGTTTTCATTTTCCGCGGGCCGGGCCTGTGAGGAAGTTGGGCACCGCGCCGTAATTTCCCGGTTTGCTGAGCAGCCGGATGGTCCGGCTTGGCTTTCGGCACGCACTTCCGGCAGCATGGCGGACTACGACACGATTATCATTGGCTCGGGGGCGGGTGGGCTGGCAGCGGCTATTTGCCTGGCGCGGGCCGGGCAGCGGGTGCTGGTACTGGAGCAGCATTACGTGCCCGGCGGCTGGTGCCACAGCTTCTACCTCGACGGGCACCGTTTCAGCCCCGGCGTGCACTACCTGGGGATGCTGGGCCCCGGCCAGAGCACACGCCAGCTTTACGAAGGGCTGGGCATTGCCAACGACCTGACGTTTTTCCGCATGAACCCGGCCGCCTACGAGCATTGCTGGATTGGCCGGGAGCGGGTGGATTTGCCGGCCGATTTTGAGGAGCTGTATGCGCAGCTGGCGGCGCGGTTTCCGCACGAGCGGGAGGGGCTGCGCAAGTACCTCACGGTGGTGCGGCAGGTGAACGAGCAGCTGCACCTGATTCCGAAAATGAGCGGGTTCTGGGACAACGTCACCATTCCGTTTCGCACCCCGCAGCTAGGTAAGTTTGGCTTATTTTCGCTGAAGCGCGTGATGGACTGGCACATCAAGGACCGGCTGTTGCAGGGCATTCTGAATGTGCAGTGCGGCGACCACGGCCTGCCGCCGGCGCAGGCCAGCTTCCCGCTGCACTGCGCCGTGATGGGCCACTACCAGGCCGGCGGCTACTACCCCAGCGGCGG
>NZ_BAAGZM010000799.1:0-1574 GCF_054778495.1 Hymenobacter agri | reverse complement strand
CGTCACGCAGCGCGGCTGGAGTGGGCGCCGCGCGCCAGTGGGCCAGCGTGAGGGCCGCCCCCAGCCCCACGCTGTCGACCAGAATAGTAGGCTGCTGCCGAAGCTGCGCAAAAGGCACGAAGTAACGGTTCATGCTGCAAAGCTGGGGCCGCGGCGGCTTTTGCACAGCTACCACGGTCTCCAAAGCTTCGCTCACGTGGCACCTGCACGCGCGGCTGGCAGCGCATCTCACCTATGTAGCGCGAACTGTGGCCGACTTTTTATGCCCACTCGCCGAATTATGCGGCTTTTATTCATTCGCTGTACGGAATTTTTACACGGCGTTGGCATTCGGCTATTTGCGAAACCATGTCTGTTACACTAACTTGGCAGAAAATGGGTGTTTCTCATCGCATTTTGCGAAAGCGCCGCTTCACTATTTCATTATTTTTTTCAACTCCTCCTTTTTTCTCTGTAATGATATTTTCATTTACGCCTTTGCTTCGCAAACTGCCGCTAACCGGCTTATTAGTAGGCCTATTCCTGCTGGGTGCTGCTCCCGCAGCGAAAGCCCAAACCTGGATGGTGAGCACTACGGCCCAGATTAAACTAGGCGTTCTTGATAAATACGGCCAGCTGGGCACGTACACGGCTACCTTTATCGTGCACAACGAACGCACCGGCAAGGATTATTATCTGACGAAAGAACTGGCCAAGGGCCAGACCGGTGTTGATGTGCTGTTTCCCACCGAGGCTTCCGACCCCGAATATTTCAAAGCTGAAACGGGTGAGGCGGCCCAGCCCACTCCCGGCCGCTACACCTGGGAGTGCCGCGTGAAAGGCGTGAAAGCCGTGGGCGGCCGCTTCACCTTCCCCGAAGTAGCCAACGACGTAACAGTGGTGCAGCGCTAGCCTTCCGCTATTATTTCTACCCAAAGCCTGGCTCATAGCCGGGCTTTGGCGTTTTTACGTATCGGGCATGTCGGCCTGAGCCATGCTATCCGGCTCGGGTCGACATACCTGTTTGTTCCGCTCTCCTATTTCTTTTTGCCCGTGCCCCGCAAGTCCTTTTCTGAGCTCATCGACAGCCCCGGCATGCCCGTGCTCGTCGATTTTTACGCCACCTGGTGTGGCCCCTGCAAAACCATGGCTCCTATTCTGGAGCAGGTAGCTGCCCAGCACGGCGGCAAGCTGCGCGTCATCAAAATTGACGTGGATAAAAACCAGGCCGTGGCCCAGCAATACCGCGTGCAGAGCATCCCCACGCTGATACTGTTTCATAAAGGGCAGCCGGTGTGGCGGCAGGCGGGCGTGGTGCCCGCCCCGCAAATTGCCCAGGCCCTGCGGCCCTTTGTGGCACAGTAGCGGCCGCGGCGCAAACTATCTGGCCCAAAGTGGCGTTGCGCGGGGGCTACCTTTGTGCTTCGCCCTGTTTGCTGCTGTATGGTTTTACGTGTAACGACGCGCTGTTTTTGGTTTAGTGTTTTCCTGGTCTTACTATTTGCCGCACCAAGTTGGGCACAGGAGGCCGCGCGCGTAACGCTGAGCGGCACTGTGCGCGGGGCGCGCGGCGAAACCCTGCCCGGCGCCAGCGT
>NZ_BAAGZM010000798.1:0-1575 GCF_054778495.1 Hymenobacter agri | reverse complement strand
CGCCGCAGTAGGTCGCACCATCGGGCGCTTGTCGCCGGGCACGAAAACGGCCGGCGCTGCCACGCTGCAGGTGCGCTACGGCCGCGTGGGGCAGCCCGAAAAGTTCGACGAGGAGCGGTATTCGCTGCGTGTCACGCCCATGGGCGTGAGCATCGACGCGCCGACGAGCCTGGGGGTGCTGCGGGCGTTGGCCACGCTGGAGCAGCTGCCGCGCACCGACAAAAAAGGCCGCTATCTGCCCGAAGTCGACATTCGCGACCAGCCGCGCTTTGCCTGGCGCGGGCTGCTGATTGACGCGGCGCGGCATTTCATGCCCGTGGCCGTTATCAAGCGCAACCTCGACGGCATGGCCGCCGTGAAGCTGAACGTGCTGCACTGGCATCTTACCGACGACCAGGGCTTTCGCGTCGAGAGCAAGGTTTTTCCGCGCCTGCACACCGTGGGCAGCCCCGACGGGCTGTTTTACACCCAGGCTGAAATCAAGGAAGTGCTGGCCTACGCGGCGGCGCGCGGCATTCGGGTGGTGCCGGAGTTCGATATGCCGAGCCACACCACCAGCTGGATTGTGGCCTACCCCCGCCTGAAATCGGCCGACTCGACCTACGCGCCCTACACGAAGTGGCGCACCACCAACGTAGCCATCGACCCCACCCGTGAAACCACCTACACCTTCCTCGATTCGCTGCTGACCGAGATGACCGGGCTGTTTCCGGACCCCTACTT
The DNA here is from genome assembly GCF_054778495.1 of Hymenobacter agri. NCBI lineage: Bacteria > Pseudomonadati > Bacteroidota > Cytophagia > Cytophagales > Hymenobacteraceae > Hymenobacter > Hymenobacter agri. Next base: position 852 of record NZ_BAAGZM010000798.1, on the reverse strand, counting down.
CCACGCCGGGGGCGACGAAAACGACGGCCGCAACTGGCGCCGCACTCCGCGCATCGTAGCCTGGATGCAAGCCCACGGCATGACGAAGCCCGACGGCAAAACCGTGGACAAGCACCAGCTGCAAACCTACTTCAACCGCCGCGTGCTGGCCCTGCTGCAACCGCACGGCAAGAAAATGATTGGCTGGGATGAAATTCTCGGTCCCGACCTGCCGAAGGATGTCATCATCCAGAGCTGGCGCGGCAAAAAGGGCCTGAACGAGGCCGTGAAGCTGGGCCACCCGGCCCTGCTGTCGAGCGGCTACTATCTGGATTTGAACCTGACCGCGGCCAGCTCATACATTACCGACCCGCTGCCGCCCGACACGCCCCTCACGCCCGCCGAACAGCAACTGGTGCTGGGCGGCGAGGCCGCGATGTGGGCCGAATTTGCCGATTCGGTGGTGCTTGACTCGCGCATCTGGCCGCGGGCGGGGGCTGTGGCCGAGCGGCTGTGGTCGCCGCGGGCTGCCACCCAGAGCGTGGCCGATATGTACCGTCGGCTCAATGTTCTTTCGCCCCAGCTCGAAACGCTGGGCCTGCGCCACCGCCGCGCCCCCGAACTGCTGCTGAAGCAGTTGGCCGGCAGCGCCAGCGTAGCGCCCCTGCGCACGCTGGCAGAGGTGCTGGAGCCGGTGAAGGAATACAAGCGCCATTTTCAGGGCTTCGACTACACCACGGCCACGCCGCTCAACCGGCTGGTTGATGCCGCGCCGGCCGAATCGGAAATGGCCCGTCAGTTTGCAGCGCTGGTCGATAGCGTGGTGAGCGTGCAACCCGGCGCGCCCGGCTTCCTGCCGCCGGCCCCGCGCCA
>NZ_BAAGZM010000797.1:0-1576 GCF_054778495.1 Hymenobacter agri | reverse complement strand
CGCTACGAACTGCTGGGCGCGGCGCGGCCGGTAGAGGCCGGGCCGGTCGGCCACGTGTTTCGGGTGCGGCTGCCGCTGCTTGAGCAATGAGCAATGAGCAATGAGCAATGAGCACGTCATACTGAGCTTGCCGAAGCATCGCTACTGCAACTAACCAAGGCGATTGCAACGAAGCGGCAGCGGTGCTTCGGCTGCGCTCAGCATGACGTTTTTCCCATTTCTCCCTTCCCTGTTTCTAACCTGCCCCATGACCGTTCTGCTCCTCGAAGACGAGTACCCCGCCGCTGAGCGCCTGCAGCGCCTACTGCTGCAAGCCGCGCCCGCGGCGCAGGTGCTGGCCGTGCTCGACACCGTGGCCGGGGCGCTGGCCTGGCTGGCTACCCACCCCGCGCCCGACCTCATCCTCAGCGACATGCAGTTAGCCGATGGGCTGAGCCTTGAAATCTGGGAGCAGGCCGTGGTGCCCAGCCCGGTCATCTTCACCACGGCCTTCGATACCTATGCCATTCGCGCTTTCCAGGCCCACAGCGTGGCGTATTTGCTCAAGCCCGTGAAGCTGGCCGAGCTGCAGGCCGCCCTGGCCAAGCTGCGGCAGTGGAATCAGTTAAGAGTTAGGAGTGAAGAATTAAGAGTTGATTCGGGAGAAGTCGGCGCATCATCTCTTAATTCTTCACTCCCAATTCTCAACTCAATCGAGCATTTGCTCGATGCGTTGCGGCCCTACAAAACGCGGTTTCTGGTGCGGCAGGGCGAGCAGCTGGTACCTCTGCCCGTGGCCGAGGCCGCGTGGTTCATCAGCCGCAACGAGACGGTGACGCTGGTGGCCACCGATGGCCGCCGCTTCGTGCTCGACTACACCTTGGAGCAGCTGGAGAGCCGGCTCGACCCCGCCCGGTTCTTTCGCCTCAACCGCCAGCTGATTGCCCAACTGCCCGCCGTGCGCCGCCTGCACCCGCACTTCGGCGGCAAGCTGCTGGTGGAGCTGCACCCCGCCCCGGCCGAAGAGGTGCTGGTGAGCCGCGAAAAAGCTCCGGCGCTGAAGGCGTGGCTGGAAGGATAATGTAACATCCTAACGTCACGCTTCGACAAGCTCAGCATGACGCTCTTTTTTCGTTCGACACTACCTATCGAGCCAGCTCTTGAACACGTTCACCTTCTCGCGGCTTACCAGCACCTGCGCGTCGGGCGCGGCGGGCTTGAGCACGGTTTGCAGGCGTGAGTTGGTGTAGTGAATGATGTCCTGAATGGCCGACTGCTGGGCCAGGTAGGCGCGGTTGAGGCGGAAGAAGCGGCGCGGGTCGAGCAGGCCCTCGAGCTGGTCCATGGTGTAGTCGACCACGAATTTGCGACCCTCGGTTGTTTGCAGGAAGGTAGCTTTTTCGAGGCTGAAGAAGTAGGCAATCTGGTCGAGGGGCACCACTTTTAGGTGTTCGCCCACGCGCACCACAAACTGGGTTTTGTAGCTGGCAGCGGGCGCAGTGCTTTGCTGCATCTGCTGCATGAGCTGAGCCAGCAGGGCGGGGTCGAAGGCTGGGGCTGCGGGCGTAGGGGCCGCGGCGGCGGGCACCGAAGCGGC
>NZ_BAAGZM010000796.1:0-1585 GCF_054778495.1 Hymenobacter agri | reverse complement strand
CGGCTGCAGGTGCAGCGGCTTCCAGAGCGGGCGGCTTTCGATGTTGCGGGTTTCGAGGTGCAGGCGCAGGGTTTCGGGCGTGGCGGGGTTGGGGCGGCCGTCGGGCAGGGTGGGAGCGAGGATGATGGTGGTAAGCCAGCGGTTGGAGCGGCTGCCGGCCGGCTCGGGTGCCGGGGCTACCACAATGCCGGGCAGCGGCGCAAGGTGCTCGCGGTACCAGTCGAAAATCTGGCGGCGACGCTTCACGCGCTCGGGCAGCAGCTCCATCTGCCCGCGCCCGATGCCGGCCAGGATGTTGCTGAGGCGGTAGTTGTAGCCGGTTTCGGAGTGCTGGTAGTGGGGCGCGTCGTCCTTGGCCTGGGTAGCCAGGAAGCGGGCTTTTTCGGCCAGCGCCTTATCGTAGGTTACGAGTGCGCCGCCGCCGCTGGTGGTCAGAATCTTGTTGCCGTTGAACGAGAACACGCCCACCCGCCCGAAGCCGCCCAGCGGCTGCTGCTGCCACTCCGAGCCCAGCGCCTCAGCGGCATCTTCGAGGATGGGAATGTTGAACTCCTTGGCGATAGCCAGAATTTCGGGCAGCCGGGCCGGCATGCCGTAGAGGTGCACCAGGATGAGGGCTTTGGGCTTTTTGCCCCGGGCCATGCGGTCTGCAATGGCCTCGCGCAGGCGCTCGGGGCAGAGGTTCCAGGTGTCGGCCTCGCTATCGACGAACACCGGCGTGGCCCCCAGGTACACGATGGGGTTGGCCGTGGCCACGAAGGTGAACGAGGGGCACAGCACCTCATCGCCCAGCCCCACGCCCAGCAAAATCAGCCCCAGATGAATAGCGGCCGTGCCCGAGTTCAGCGCCACCGCATACGGCACGCCCACCGCCGCGCAGATGTCGGCCTCGAAGCCCGTAATGTTAGGCCCGGCCGGCGCCACCCAGTTGTCCTCAATCGCCTTGTGCACATAGTTGAGCTCGTGCCGGCCGAGGTGGGGCGGGGAAAGGTAGAGACGGTCGTAATCCTGACTGCGCATTTAGGTTTTGGGTATTGAGGCTTCTGAAATACCGAAGCAAAAAGAACGGTCATGCTGAGCTTGTCGAAGCATCTCTCCCGCATCAGTAGTCAATTTCACTTGTGCGGGAGAGATGCTTCGACAAGCTCAGCATGACGCTCGAATGATTATTTATTATCGAATTAAAGTGCCCTTGCCGGCGCGCCTACTGCCGTTACATCGGCCTGCAGGTCGCGTACTACTACCGCTCCCGCGCCCACCACGGTATTCCGGCCCACCTGCACGCCCTGAATCACGGTGGCATTCGTGCCAAGGTACACGCCAGTGGCCAGCCGGGCGGCGCCACTCACGTTGGCGTGGGGCATCAGCGAGCAAAAGTCGGCCAACTCGGCATCGTGGCCCACAGTGCAGCCCAGGTTCAGCAGCACGAAACGGCCGAGCACGATGTCGCAGGTGAGCACGCAGCTTTGCTGAATGATGCAGCCTTCGCCCAGCGCCACGCGCTGGCGCGGGTGCAGTGCCACGCCCGGGTGCACCAGGCTGGGAAAGCGAAGCTGGGCCGATGTGAGCCGGCTCACCACGGCTG
>NZ_BAAGZM010000795.1:0-1587 GCF_054778495.1 Hymenobacter agri | reverse complement strand
TGCGCGTGGCGGGCCTGCGCTCGCTGGGCCGGGGCGTGGCCTTCACCCTCGAAAACGACGAGCTGCGCGCTCTGCACCGCCGGCTGCAGGCTGAATTTGCCGACTATCTCATTCCGCAGGACCGCCAGAAGCTCCAGCCCCACATCACCGTGCAGAATAAGGTCGACCCCGCCGCGGCCCGGCAGCTGCTGGCCGAGCTGCAAGCCGGTTTCGCGCCATTCGAGGCGCTGGGTACGGGGCTGCATTTGTGGGCCTACCGCGGCGGCCCGTGGGAAAGCCTGGCCGAATTTCCCTTCGCCGGTTAGCTAGGAGAACAGGGAGCGCTGCGGCCGGCCAAGGGCGCGGTCGCCGGGCCAGCCAAGCACATGCGGACACTGCTGCTCGGCAAATTCCAGCAGCAGGTCGGAAATGATTTCCTGCTCGTCGTAGCCTTGCGGCAGCAGCGCGCGGCGGTGCGCCGGGTCGAGGTAGGCCGTGAGGCGGGCCAGGGCCGGCGGCTCTACTTCGGCAAAGCCCAGGCTGGCGTGCCGGAACAAGGGTCCGCGCACATTGGCCATTTCCAGGGTTTGCACGGCCTGGTGGCGGGGGTCGGCAGTAATGCGAGCATACAGCGTGTTCAGGGCGGCCTCCGGTCCTTCGAGCACTTCCAGAAACTGCTGCCCGGCCCGCAGCAGCAGCCCCCCGATGCCTTCGCTGTAGTTGTAGATGCGCGCCTGCATCAGCAGCCGCTCAAACTCGGCGGGCCCCATAGGCCGAACGGCCGTGCTGGCGTAAATAATGCGATAGGTTTCCATAGCGGTAGTAGGTAGAGCAGTAGCGAGGCCGGGAAAGGCACCTGGCGGCCGGGTAGCGCGCACGCCTTGGGCTACCCGGCCGCCAAGTGCGTAAAAATACGTAGCCCAGCCACCGGCAAATTACACCGGGCTCACGACCAAGCAAGCAGAACATGTAATCAATTATATAATTTATAATAAATATATAACATTAATTCATCTTATCTCAGAAGGCTTCCTATTTTCCCACTGCGCGCGCTCGTCGTGCCACTCGGCATTGGCGCGGGCCAGCAGGGCCGCATCGGGGCCCTGGCCCAGGATGATGCGGGTGCCCTGCTCGCGGGCGTACGTATCGGCCACATGGGCCAGCTCGTGGTAGCGGGTGAAATGGGGGACCAGCTCGGGGTGCAGCTCGTCGTCGATGATGAGCACGGCCCGCCAGTCGGTGCGCACCGGGAACCAGTACAGGAAGCTGCCGTTGAAGCTCTGGGCCGGCGGCAGGGCGCGGCCGCGGTTGTAGTAGTTGATGGCGCTGGCCTGGCCGTAGTTGGCGCACTTGATGAGGGTGTGGGCGCGCACCGAATCGGGCAGGCTTTGGTAGGCGGCCCAGGTTTTGTCGGCCAGCTCGCGCCAGCCGCGCATGTCGGCGTAGTCCTGCGGCAGGTCGTGAATCTGGCCGTCTTCCCAGGTATAGAAGCCCAGCGGGGCATAGCGGGCGCGCAGGGCCGCCATCGCCGCCGGCGGCCGCAGCGGATAGATGAAGGGGAACAGCGGCGCCAGCAGCAGCAGCAGTGGCAGCGCCACCAGCACCGGT
>NZ_BAAGZM010000794.1:0-1588 GCF_054778495.1 Hymenobacter agri | reverse complement strand
TGCCGCCCGCCTTAGGCCGGGCGTGGTCGCCGAGCAGGTGCGAGTCGGTTTTCAGCTCCGCTTCGAGGACTGCCACGAGTGGCTCGCGGCGCACCGGCCGCTGGCCAATCCACTCCAGGCGGCCGGTTTGGGGCAGGGTGGCCAGTAGGCGCGCCACGGTCGATTTATCGTCGCCAAAAAAGGGGAAAGGCATGTTGTTGGTTATTGGTTAAAACGGTGTTAAAGCGGTGTAAGAAGTCAAAATCGTCTGTCATCCTGAGCGCAGTGAAGGACCGTATCACGTTAGGAGTTTTACCGCGTAATAAGGTCCTTCGCTGCGCTCAGGACGACAACCATTCAACATCACAGCTCATCAGGCGTGCCAAAACCCTCGCGGATTTCGGGGTGCGCAATCTGGCCGCCGAGGTTGCCGGCCCGGGCCAGCAGCCCGAAGCTGAGCAGCGTTGCCAAGAGGGCCAGCAGCGTCAGCAGGCGGGCTTTAGGCGAGGCATTCTTCAGCAGAAGCAAGCCAAACAAGGCCAGCGCCGCCGCGCCTTCCAGCGCCCAGAAACCCAACTCGGCTGCTTCTTCGTGGTGGTGAATGAGGGCCCGGCTGGCGCGCGGCAGCTGTTGCGCAATGGCCGCCGCGCCCTCGCCCGTAAGCTGCGCCGGCAAACACAGTACGCCAGCCGCCAGCACCGCCACCAGGCCAGCCCGGGTTAGCGTGAGGTTGGCTTTGATGACGCCCGCCGCCAGCAGCAGGGCGGCAAACAGGCTACCCATAATGGGTAAATGATTGACAAGTAGGTGCAGGTGCGCTTGGTTCATGCCAGGTAGGAGCAGGGCCGGCAAAGCGGCCGAATGAAGCTGCAAAGCTACCCCGGCCGCGGTCGCATACGGGCGGCGGCGCAACCTTGCGGGCCGGTTTCGGCTCTGCTTATCAAATGAACCGCCAGCCAACTACAATCGTTGTCATTATAGCTCCCGAAAACGGCCCGGCCCGCGCTGCTTCGCAATGAAAGAGGGCCGGCCAGCGTTGCCGAATTCCGGCCGGTTGCTGAAGCTGCCGTCGGGGCGTGCGTTGCCGAACCAAGGCCGCGCAGCCGATTTTCTGGCACTACGATTGTCTTGTTGCTGAAGTTGCTGAATTAGTAGTCATTCCGTTATCGTCTTTCTGCTATGACTTTCCTTTCTCAAACGATTACGCGCTTAGCCGCCCCGCTGCTGCTCGCGCTGCCGCTGGCCCTAGCTGCCCCCGCGCAGGCCCAGACGGCTCCGGCCCCCACCGACGTCATCCGCGAAATCACCGACGCCGTGGGTCTCAAGGCTCGCTTCGAGCTGCGCGCCACCAGTGAGGTCGACAACGCCGCCGCCGTGGTGTATAACGGCAAGCGCTACCTGCTCTACAATCCCACTTTTTTGAATGCCGTGAACCGCGCCGGGCACACCGACTGGGCCGGCATCAGCATTCTGGCCCACGAAATGGGCCACCACCTCAACGGCCACACCCTGCGCGCCGGCGGTTCGCAGCCCGCCGACGAGCTGGAGGCTGATGAGTTCTCGGGCTTCGTGCTGCGCAAGCTAGGCGCCAGCCTGGCCCAGGCGCAGG
>NZ_BAAGZM010000793.1:0-1592 GCF_054778495.1 Hymenobacter agri | reverse complement strand
GCTGGGCTACGCGGCCCTTACTGCCGCGCCGTTTTCCTGGCTGCTGGCGACGGGGCCGGCGGGCGTGCCGGGCACGGTGGCGGTAGGGGCATTCTGGTTGGGGCTGGCGGCGCTGCTCATTCTCACCAGATATGCTTTTTACCCCAATGTCACGCACATTCGCACCACGCAGGCGCTGGTGTTGGCCGTGGCCCTGCTGCTGGTGGGGCATCCCATCTACCCGGTGCTGCTATTGGTGGCGGTGGGCGGGCTCATCTGGCAGAGCCGGCGGCGGATGCGGGCTGTGCTGGAGAAAGCGGAGGTAAAAGGTCAGGAATTAAGCGTGAGCAATTGACCTGATACAAGGTGAAATCTGATTGAACAGTATGCTCGAAATTCTGAACCTGCGCAAAGCCTACGGCCCGCACGTCGTGCTGCACGATATCAGCCTGAACCTGCGGCCGGGCACCATTCACGGGCTGGTGGGGGCAAATGGCGCGGGCAAAACCACGCTCATCAACTGCCTGTACGGGCTGGAAAACGACTTCGCTGGTACCATCCGCGATACGGCTGGCGCGGCCGTGCGCGAGCACACCGGCCTGCTGCCCTACGAGCCGTACTTCTACCCCCGCCTCACCGGGCGCGAGTATCTGGAGTTCTGCCTGCAGGCGCGGGGCCGGCCGGTGGCCGACTTTACCGGCTGGAACCAGTTGCTGGAACTGCCCCTCGACCAGTACGCCGACGAATATTCGGCCGGCATGCGCAAGAAGCTGGCGCTGCTCGCGCTGCTGGTGCAACAATTCAACTACCTCATTCTCGACGAGCCCTTCAACGGCCTCGACCTCGAAGCCAACCTGCTGCTGAAGGAAATTCTGAAGCGCCTGCGCGACCGGGGCACGGGCATCCTGCTCACCTCGCACATCCTGGGCGCGCTCACCGAAACCTGCGACGAAATCTCGGTGCTGGTAGGCGGGCGCGTGCAGCGGCACTACGAGGCGGCTGAGTTTGGTACACTGGAACAGGACCTGCTCGATAGCCTGCACCGCGAAAAGTTGAGCCTGCTGGCGGGGCTGGTGTAGCGTATGGGTTACAGAGCCAGATAAAAGCCCGCCAGCAACGCCCGAAACTCTGCCGAATATTCCGCGTCGCTTTCCTCCGTACGGATAACCAGCTCCGTTTCCCGCGTCCTGACCATGTCACGCCCAAAGCCCGTGATATGCCGCAGTGGCCGGCTGCCCGGCCGGTGCCTTACCACCAGCCGCGTAGCCGGATGCAGACCCGCAACGGCAGCGGCCAGTTCGAAAGCGCGCATCTCGGGCGGCGGCAGCAGCACCGTGAGTAAACCTTTGGGCAACAGAAAATCCCCTGCAAAAGCCGCCAGTGCTTCGAAAGAAAGCGAGTCGGCCGCTTCGTGGCGGGCGGTGCTGCGGGCCGCATCGGGCGAGCGCAGCGACTGCCGGAAAAATGGCGGGTTGCTGATAATGTGGCTGAACCGGAGGTCAGCGGCAGTCAACGGCGCGGGTTGGGTGGCCGCATACTCAGCCAAACTCAACGCATGAACCCGAATGCGCCCGGCCCACGGGCTGGTGGCCGCGTTGGCCGCCGCCTGGGCC
>NZ_BAAGZM010000792.1:0-1600 GCF_054778495.1 Hymenobacter agri | reverse complement strand
CTGGGCGGCCGCCTGCTGCGGCAGGTAGGCCACGCGGTGCGGGGCGAGCGCATCAGCCTGGCCGAAGTAACCGGCCTGCCCGAAAACCTGACCCTGGAAGCCAACATTGGCGGCCGCCGCGTCAGCAAGTCCATTCAACTCTAACTCTCTTTTGCTTAGAAATCATGCAACGCGCTTTTCTCCCCTTTTCTCTGCTGCTGGCCGCGGGCCTTGGGTTTGCCTCGACCACGGCCCAGGCCACCACGCTGGCCCGCCCCACTACCGTGAAAGACACCATTGTGGTGCGCCTGCCCAATAAAGCCGTTATCACCCTGATGGTGCGCGATGCCGCCCAGCTGCGCCAGCTCAAGCAATACCAGCTCGATTCGCTGACTTCGCGCCTGGCCACCTACATCACCCAGGCCGAAGCCGCGGCTAAAACGGCCAGCACCAATCAGGTAACGATGGAGTTTTACCCCGACAAAGACCAGCCCGGCAAAAACCTGCCTGAGCAAATCCGCGTCACCACGCACAAAACGAGTGCCGGCAGCGCCTCCAACAACAAGGTGGATGTACTGATGGACAAGGCCGCGAAAAGCGCGGGCGTAAGCTTTAAAGTGGGCGGCAAAACCGACGAGGAGCGTCGCATCAGCCAGGCCCGCCGCGACTCGACCCGTCAGAAAAACGTCGAAGAACACCGCACCAAGTCGCACCTGATTTTCGACCTGGGCCTGAACGCGTTGGTAAACCAGAAAGCCTCCGTCGGCCTCAACGGCCAGTCCGAAACCGTCGACCTGCGCACCGAAGGCTCGCGCTACGTCAACATCGGCCTGAACTGGGACCCGCGCCTCGGCGGCAAGCATAGCCCCGTGAGCCTCACCCTCGGGCCGGAATTTGCCTTCAACAACTACATGCTCACCGGCAACAACAAGTGGGTGGATGTGAATGGCCGCACCAGCGTGGTGCGCGAAACCAACGGCCGCCAGTTTCAGAAAACCAAGCTGGCCACTTCCAGCGTGAACCTGCCCGTGATGCTGCGCCTGCAGCTGCGCGACTCGCACTACCGCCCCACGTTCGTGCTCAGCGCCGGCGGCTTCGCGGGCTACCGCATCAAGTCCTGGACCAAGCTGAAATATACCAGCGAGGGCACTACTTACAAGGACAAGGACTCGGGCGGCTACAACATGGAAAACTTCCTCTACGGCCTGCAAGGCACCATCGGCTACGGCGACCTAGAGTTCTTTGCCAAATACAACATGAACCCCCTGTTCAAAACCAACGCCGGCCCCGACACCCAGGTACTCAGCTTCGGCATCCGCCTGATTGGGGTGAACTAGCCGCCTGGCTCCCGCAGACGCATAGATAAGGAACGTCGTGCTGAGCGAAGTCGAAGCATCTCTACTGCAATACTAACCTGAATTAGTGGCACGGTAGAGATGCTTCGACTTTGCTCAGCATGACGTTCTTCGTTTTGGTCTTACCCCTTACTGCCCGCGAAAAAAGTTGTCCAGCAAAATCGCCGCCGAGATGGCCACATTCAGGCTTTCGGCCTGGCCGCCGGCTCCGCGCGGAATGTGCAGCTTGCGCGTGAGGGCCGCCGCCACGCCCGGCGTGAGGCCGT
>NZ_BAAGZM010000791.1:0-1605 GCF_054778495.1 Hymenobacter agri | reverse complement strand
CAGCACCTGCACGCGGCAGGTGGTGCAGCGGCCCTTGGCTCCGCAGGCGTGCATCCAGTCGTGGCCGGCGGCTTGCAGCGCCGCCAGCAGCGTGGCATCGGCCGGCACCTCAATAGGGGTGCCGGGCAAGTTTTCAATCGTCAGCAGGGGCATTTGTGCCTAACTTGGGCCACCGAAACCGGCCTTTTTATGAACGACAAATATAGCCTCGCCAAGTGCGCGCAATATGGCCGCCGCTTGGCCGCCCGGCTTTGCGACCAGCATTTCGACTCCCAACCCGATGCCACGCTCGACGGCCCGGCCGTACTCAAATTCACCCCCGTGCGGCAGCTTAACTTGCTGGTCGTTCGGCAGCTGCTGGGCCAGTGGCAGGCCGAAACAGCCCGCCTGCGCAGCCCGTTTTTTGATTTTGAAGCCGCGCCGGTGCAGGCGGCGCTTAGCCAGTTCATGAACGTGCTTTCGCGCCACATTCGCCTGGGCCGCGCCGCCTACGAGCCCCTGCTGGCGAAGGCCACCGCCGATACACTGGCTTTGGTGGCCGACCCGCTCGGCAGCGTTCAGCACTTGCTGCTGGGTACTGCCGAAATGCCCACCCTGCCCGGCCTGCGCGATGCCGTGCGCTACATCGACCTTGATAAAGCGTTCTACCAGGGCTTTGTCGACAGCCTTTCGGCCAATAATTCCCTGAGCCGCGAGTTCCTCACGCACCGCTTCGAGTTGTACCACGCGGCTAATTACCGCGCGCATCAGTCCATGCAGCGGCTTGTTGAAGAACTCAGCGCCCTGCTCCCCCTCACCACGGCCGACTTGCTGGAAGATGGCCCGGTATCGTCCATCACCCCCCCGCCAGCCGAACCCGCCCCAGCTCCGGCTACGCCGGAGCCCGCTGCTCCGCCGGTTCCGGTACCGCTGCCCACTTTTGTGTCCGCACCGGCCTCAGCTTCACCACCGGCAGCAACTCCCCCCGCCGACCCGCCGGCTACACCAGTAGCTCCTCCCATGCGCCCCCTGCCGCATACCGAGGCAGCAACGCCTGTTCCGCTGCACGAAAAGCTTAAAGCTGGTCAGCCCGCGGCCCCCGCCCTGGCCGACACGCTTCGCTCCACAGCCGCGCCGGTTTCGTTGGCCGAGCGCGCCAGCCCCAAAGTCGAAACCCTGCGCGAGGCCATTTCCATCAACCAGCGATTCAGCTTCATCAACGAGTTGTTCAACGGCGAAAACATGGACTATCACGCCGCCATTCAGCACCTCGACTCGCTCCCCACGGCCGAGCAGGCCCGGGCTTACGTCACCGGCGATTTGTCGCAACGCTACGACTGGAGCCGCAAGGAAGAACACGTTAACAAGCTGCTGAAGCTCATTGAGCGCAAGTTTGCCTAGCCCCGCATCCATCGTGTCCCCGTGGGGCCAGCGCTTGCGGCGCTGGCTGCTGCCGTGGCTGCTGGCCGTGGCCGCCTTGGCCAATCTGGCCTATCCGATGTACGTGCACTACGACTTCTCGCACTCGCTCGACACGCGCAGCTACCTACGCATGGCCACCGGCCGGTTCGATAGCGTGAGTGTGACGCGGCGCTACCGCGTGCTCGTACCGGCGGCGGCGGCCGC
>NZ_BAAGZM010000790.1:0-1605 GCF_054778495.1 Hymenobacter agri | reverse complement strand
CAGCCGGCGCGTGCCGTGCAGCAGCACCTGGGCCAGCAGCGCCTGCGGCTTGGCAAACGGCGTGCTTTCGCTGGCTTGCAGCACGGCCGGCTCGGGCAGCCGGTTCCAGGCGTAGCAGAGGAAGTAGTAGAGGGTGGGGAGGGGAATCACAAAGTAGCGGCAGGATTATGCGCGCAGGCTAGTGGTGGGCTGCAACTGGCTTATTACTGGGTCAGCAAAGTAGCTTTGTTGGTTAGCATGTCCATTTGCTTGAACGAATATTTTGCAGTTCCGGTGGTCCGCTCAAACCGAATGTGGTTCAGTTCCAACTTCCGGCAGCACCGGGGTTGACCTGGAATCCATTAAGCGGCGGCTGGCATACCATGCAAAACAGACTACAACCGCTAAGCTTACTTGTTTCTCGTTAATTTCCTTGGTTTCCAATAATATGCTGCCCGGCACCAGGTACAGCAGGAAGATTCCCATTATTGCATTTGTGAGCCGCTGCCGTCGTTCGTCGGCGCGCCCAGCAAGTGCCATCCATCCCCACGCAGCCCCGTGCAAGGTGGGGAACAACCACGTTAGGACCATCAAGTACATAGTGCGGCTAGGAAATTCGGGTGCCGTAGAAACGGCTCCGAGTTGCACCAACAGCGTGCCTGCCACCAACAATAAAGCAGATTCAACTCGGAACTGAGTGGACTTCCGAGCTAATTGCCAGCCATAATAGGTAGTAATAGGTAGTCAGCAATACTCCCGGTAAACTATAGGCGAATAGGGCCATAACGAAAGCATAATTAACGCCCTGCAGATTGAATTGCAGTACGTTGATGCTGCTCAATGTCTGAAATGCCGCCGGGTTAAGAACAAAAAACGTAGCCGCTGCGGCAAAGAAAAAATAGGCTGCTAGTCGCGGGACTAAGGGGAGGAATCGGTGCATGAAGGCTGCAAAACAGGCCGCTGTACCTATTCGCGCCTGGGTCTTGTTATGAATTCCAAATTTATTACCCCTTCTGCTAAACCATTGGTTTGAGCAGCTAGCGACATTGCCTTAAATTGCAGCCCTACGCCAGCAGCTTGCGCAGCTGCGCGGCGGCCGTGGCAGGCTGCTCGCGCCAGTAGTCGGCCAGCAGCGGGCCGATTTCCTGCTCGAACACCAGCCGCAGCCACGTGGGCGCTTCAGCCGGGTTGGCGGGCGGCTGGCAGAAGTAGCTGTGGCCGATTTCAAAATCGGGCCCGAGCTCGGGGTCGTCGGCAATGGTGTGGTTGAGGGCGGCCATGCGGGTGCAAAGCTGCTCGATAACGGCCGCCGGTACCTGCCGCGCCGCTAAAAACTGCCGCAGCGGCGGCCCAAACTGCGGCCCCAGCGCCACGAAGGCGAAGCGGCGGCGCAGCGCGTAGTCGAGCGGGCTGAGCGAACGGTCGGCCAGGTTGAGGGTGCCGATGACGTACAGGTTGTCGGGCACGAAGAAGCGCGGGGCCTCGGCCGGGGCGTAGGGCAGGCGCAGGGCGTGAGTCGGGCCGCGCTTATCGGCTTCGAGCAGCAGCAGCAGTTCGCCGAAAATGCGCGGCACGTTGCCCCGGTTCACCTCGTCGATGAGCAGGAAGTAGGGGCGGCCTGGGTCG
>NZ_BAAGZM010000789.1:0-1611 GCF_054778495.1 Hymenobacter agri | reverse complement strand
CGCGCTTCGGCCCGGTGCAGGTCGTGCAGGCTTTGCAGCTGGTCGAGCAACAGGCCTGCGTCTTCGGCCTTGACGTACTCGGTGAGCGTCACCGGCTGGCCGAGGTAGTTCGTGCTGCGCCAGCCGATGGCGACCACCGTACCCGGGCGGCGCTTCCTGGCCTGGCTGGGCTGCAGGCGGGGCAGCGTGTTCCAGATGCAGTTGAAGTCGTCGCACTGTTGATAGGTCAGCACGGCGCGCAGTTCAGGCAGGGGCAGGCCCCCGAGGACCTGGGCCGTAAACTCGCTGCCCACATCTTCCCGGATAGCCTGCTCTTCCTGCAGCCAGCGTTTTTGGTCAGGTGTGTAGCCGGTGCGCTCCGTTGAGAGGCCGAGCGTACCCAGCGCGGCGGCCGGCAGGGAAACGTAGTGCGTCAGGCGCCAGAGCTTGAAGTGCTGGTCGTTAAAATCGACGTGCACCGTCTTGGTACCGTCCTCTCGGAAGAAATAGTCCCGGCATGCGGTGGCGCAGGCCACGTCGGCACTCAATTCGAAGTGCACGATTCCCCGGTGACGGCGGCGGGCCTGGGCGCGCGGGCTTAGGCCTTCCGTCAGGCCCGCAAACCGGCCAAACTCGCAGCGCGTGGCTGCATTGCTGGCCGTGCCGTTTGTGCCTTCGGGCCAGTAGCGTTGCAGCCAATACACGCCTTCCTCTAGGTCGTCGGGGTGGAAGATGCGCTTGGCGGCGACCTGCGTGCCGGCGGGGTAGTGGCGGGCCATGGGTTCGTAGGCCGGTAGGGTGAATACTTCGGTGCTCACGAAGGCGGCGGGCTGCTGCATGGCAGGGTCGGTGCGCAGCCAGGGGAGATAAGGCTCGGGGGCGAAATCAGTTGAGGAATTCATGGGATGAGCGATAAGAAATGAAGGGTAGAATCAGGTTCGAATCAGGATGGGATTTAGGGTTCGAATCCATTTTTGCGTTGCAGAGAGCGAGGAATTCAAACCCGCGGAGGTGTAGCCCTCAGTGGTTTTTAAGACCGGCCCGGATGCCAGCCACGTTAGGAATCGAACCGGAATCGTGAACTTGCGAAGCGCCTATACTAGGCCGCCTGCTTGCCGGCCCGGCCCTCGAAGGCGCGCACGGCTTCTTCGGTGACAATCCACTTGGTGCCCACCTGCCGGCCCACCAGGCCGCCGCGCTTGGCGTCGAGGCGCAGGTACTCGTAGCAGGTGGTGGCCGAGAGGCCCGTGCGCATCGTCAGGCGGTCGTCGTAGCCCCGGCCGGGGGTGGGCTTGGTGCCCAGGTGGTAGGTGCGGTTAAGCAGCGCCTCGCCCGCCAGGCGCGCGGCCAGTTCGCGGGCGTCGGTGTTGAGCAGCTCCATCTCCCGCGGGTGCGAGAGCACGAGCTGCAGCTGGCCGTTGACGAGTTCGACTTGCATGGCGCTAGGCGGCTTTGCGCATGGTGCCCATGCCGCGGTAGTCGTACATCGGAATCACCACGGCCTCCACCACGCGCTCCAGGCGCAGGGCCTCGGCGTGGTCGGTCACGTCTACCTCCGTGAAGTAGAGCGGGCGCACGCCCCCGAACCACACCTCGCGCTGCAGCGCCGTGCGGAAGCGGCTGGCCTGCCGC
>NZ_BAAGZM010000788.1:0-1612 GCF_054778495.1 Hymenobacter agri | reverse complement strand
ACACGTGCTGGAGTTCGACGTGCGTGACCGAGCGGCCACCGACGCGGCCGTAGCCAGCCTGCCGGAGGCGTTGCGCGCGCCCGATATTCTGGTGAATAACGCGGGCGGGGCGCACGGCCTGAGTCCCATTCAGGCGGGCGACCCGGCCGACTGGGACCAGATGCTGGACGCCAACGTGCGCGGCCTGCTGAACGTGACGCACGCCCTGCTACCGGGCATGACGGCCCGGAAAACCGGCTTTATTCTGAACGTGGGCTCGATTGCCGGGCAGGAAGCCTACGCCAACGGCAACGTGTACTGCGCCAGCAAAGCCGCCGTGCAGATGCTCACCAAAACGATGCGCCTCGACCTGCTGCCCACCGGCGTGCGGGTGGCCGAAGTGAACCCCGGCGCGGTAGAAACTGAGTTTTCGCAGGTGCGCTTCAAGGGCGATGAGGCGCGGGCGGCGAAGGTATACGAAGGCTTTGAGCCGCTGAAAGCCGAGGATATTGCCGACGTGATTGTATTCATGGTGACGCGTCCGCCGCACGTGACCATTGCTGAGGTGCTGGTGCTGGCCGGGGCCCAAGGTGCGGCTACGACCATTAACCGGAAATAGACGGAGCGCATAAGGCAGGAACGTCAGGCTGAGCTTATCGCATCAGCTCTACCGCGTAACCAATTGATTCTGGTATCGCGGTAGAGCTGCTTCGACAAGCTCAGCCTGACGTTCTTTTGTGTAGGCCTATTCTGCCAGCTTTTCCAAAACTGCGCGGTTTAATTCGTGCTTACCGGCGAACGTGAGCAGCTGCGCGGTAGCCCCTAGCTGCTGGAGCAACTGGTGTTGCTGCCCGGCTTGCGCAGTGGAAATGTATTCGTCGCGGTCGCCGATGACGACGGAAACCGGCAGGCATTGGAGCAGCTGCTGTGCGGTATCCGGCGCAATGTCTTCGGGGAAACTGCCCGCCCAGAGGATGAGGTGAGCCGGCCGGAAGGTGGTGCGGGTGAGCCAGCGGCTGACGGTGGCCGTGCCCTGCGAAAAGCCTAGCACGGTGATTTCGACTCCGGCCGGGCACTGGGGGAGGACCAGCGAGGCGAGCTGATTGAGGAAGCCGATGTGGTCGTCGATTTCGGCCAGGCGGTCGTCGCGCGTCATCCAGCTGGCGCCCACGCGGCCACCGTTGCCTTGCAGGTAGAATCGCGAGAGGCCCTCGGGGGCGATGACGACGGTATCGGCGCGGTCTTCAACCAGAAAGGCGAAATGGCGCACGAAATAGGCTGCCAGCTGCCCGTAGCCGTGGCACACGAACCAGACGCGCCGGGTGTGGGCCGACAGCTCGCCCAACTGCTGGTAGCGCGCCGTGCGGGCCACGGTGAGGTTGTGCTCCATGCTGGAAAAGGCGACAGCTAGACGGCCGGCAGGTCGTCGGGCGAGAAGTTGAACGGCATGAGGGCGCTGAGGTTGCCGAAACGCAGGATGCTGCCGTCGCGGCCGGGCAGCAGCAGCGGAATGGCCTGGCCCTGACGCGTCTCATATTCCAGCATAACCTGACGGCAAGCTCCGCAGGGGAGGGCCGGCCCGAAATCGCCCTCGCGCGGGCGGGCGGCCACGGCCATGCCCACGATGGGCGCA
>NZ_BAAGZM010000787.1:0-1618 GCF_054778495.1 Hymenobacter agri | reverse complement strand
GCGGCCCGGTGGCGCCCCCGGTGGGCGGGCTGGCCGCGCGCCCTGTACGTAGCCACCGGCCTGTGCCTGCTCATCACTACGGGGCAGATGATTCATGACCATCCCTTGCAAAACGTCTATTTCAATGCCCTGGCCGGCACCGATGTGGAGCACCGCTTCGAGCTGGACTACTGGGGCGTGGGCTACCGCCAGGACCTGGAATACATTGTGAGCCAGGATAACCGGCCCCGCATCAAAATAAAAGAAACTGCGCCGGAGCCCGCCAAATTCAACGCGCTAATGCTGCCGTTGGCCCAGCGCGACCGGCTGGTGTTTGTGGACGAGGCCGACAGCGCCGATTACGTGGTGACGAACTACCGCTGGCATCCGGAAGATTTTGAGTACCCCTTCGAGGTGCACCGCACCTTCGTGAACGGCGTGCGGGTGCATTCGGTGTTTCGGCAGCGGGCAGTGTGGTAATGTCCACATTATTAAGTAAATGATATGCTGAGCCAGGGATTGCAAATGGGGTTGCTGACGGGGAGCGGCCTGCTGCTGGCGGGCAGCGTGGGCGCGTGGTACCGGCAGCGCATGGCTTGGGCCGTAGGCCTGCTGATGGCCGCCGCGCTGCTGCTGCGCCTGGTAATGGCCGCCCTCGACCCCTTTCTGCACGAGTGGGATGAGCGGTTTCACGCCGTGGTGGCCAAAAACATGATGCAGCACCCGCTGGCGCCCATGCTGCACCCCGGCCTGCTGCCCTACGACTACAAAGCTTGGTGCTGCAACCACATCTGGCTGCACAAGCAGCCCTTGTTTATGTGGCAAATGGCCCTGAGCATGAAGCTGTTCGGCGTGAACGAAGTGGCGCTGCGCCTGCCCAGTGCGCTGCTCGGCAGCCTGGTGCTGTACCCGGTGTACCGGCTGGGCCGGCTGCTGCTCGACGCCGACACCGGCTACGTGGCAGCTTTGCTGGCGGCGTTTGCGTTCTACCAGCTGGAGCAAACCAGCGGCGTCATTGGCATGGACCACAACGACGTGGCCTTTGCGGCCTACGTCACGGCCAGCATCTGGGCGTATTACGAGTACCGACGCGGCGGCCGGCCGTGGCGCTGGCTGGTGCTGGTGGGCGTGTTTGCCGGGGCGGCCGTGCTGTGCAAATGGCTGCCGGGCCTGGTAGTGTACGCGGGCTGGGGAGTAGCCATCCTGCAGGAGTCGCCGCGCCGCTGGGCCGAATATGGCCGGCTGGCGGCATCGGTGGCGGTGGCCGTGGCCGTGGCGCTGCCCTGGCAGCTCTATTCGGCGTGGCGCTTCCCGCTCGAAAGCGCCTACGAGCGCGCCTACAACACCCGGCACTTCTTCGAGCCGCTTGAGGGCCACGACTACCCCTGGTACTACCACTTCAGCATGCTGCCCACCCACTACGGCGCCCTGCTGGTGCTAATGGCACTGGGCCTGGTGCTGCTGACGCGCCGCGGCCAGCTGGGGCGCCTGCTGCCCGTGTTGGCCATGATACTGGGAGTATATGCTTTCTTCACGGTGGCGGCCACCCGCATGTATTCCTATACCTACGTGGTGAGCGCGCTGCTGCTGCTGCTGGCGGCCGTGGCGCTGGCCGCGGCCCTGCTCTGGCTGCGCACGG
>NZ_BAAGZM010000786.1:0-1622 GCF_054778495.1 Hymenobacter agri | reverse complement strand
GCTGCCCGTCGAAATCACGCCCAACCTCATGCCCGGCGTGGTGAGCATGCCCCACGGCTACGGCCACGCCCGCCCCGGCACGCGGCTGGAGGTGGCGCAAGCCCACGCCGGCGTCAGCATCAACGATTTGACGGATGAGCGGCGGCTCGATGAGCTGACGGGTAATGCGGCGCTGTCGGCCGTGCCGGTGTGGGTAGAGGCGGTCTGACGGAAACCTCACCCCCTGACCCCCTCTCCTTGGTGAGGGGGGCACCGGAAATGCTGATTACGTGAAACCTGATAAATCGAAAAAGAGGCCAGCGCGTCGCGCTGGCCTCTTTTTCGATTTATCATCTGGTCCGGACCGGTGCCCCTCGCCCCAAGGAAAGGGGGGGAAGGGGGTGAGGTCTCTCGCCCGTGCCGTTACTTCTTCGGCCGCCACGAAACCGATACGCCGGTTGCGCCATTGCCGAAGTAAGCCGGCGTCATGCCGATGTCGCGGCCGATGCTTTTGCGGCCCCAGCGGTTACGGTGGCTCAGGTAGGCCAGGTGGGCGGAGAGGATGCCGAAGCCCGCGCCGGCTACCACGTCACTCTGCCAATGCTTGTCGTTTATCATGCGCAGGGCGGCCACGCTGGTGGCAATTGTATAGGCCCCCACGCCGTACCACTGGCTTTTGTCGCGAAACTCGGTGTGCACGATGCTGGCCGCCAGAAACGCCTGCGCCGTGTGGCCCGACGGAAACGACAGGTTATCAGCCCCGTTCGGGCGGGTTTCATTGGCCAGATACTTCACGGCGAAGGTGCTGGCCAGCATAATAAGCTCGCCCTTGCCGATGATGAGCAGCGTGTTGATGCGGTCGTTGCGCGACTCTACCCCGGCCAGCGCCACGGCCCCCAGCTCCAGGTAGGGCAGGAAGATAAACGTGTTGTCGAGCGTGGTGCTCACGGGCCGGAACTGCTTCTGGGTGAAGTCCCGGGCGCTTTGGTTGATGCCCGAATTGCCCGTGGCCGTGATGGCACCGTAGGTTATCATCACGGCCGGAATGGCTACGGCTTTGAACAGCTTGCTTTTGAAAAACGGCTTGCTGCCAGCGGGCGAAACACCGGTGGGGTTGGCGTATTTCTTAGTGGTGTCGGTGGGGGCAGTGGCCGGCAGCTGCGCGTAGGCCGGCAGGCTGCCCAGCAGCAGCGCCACGGCCACTAAGCGAGTAAAAATGAAAGAGCGCATGTACAGAATTCGGGTAAAGTCAGAAAATAAGTATTTGACCCTACTACGAAGCGCTAACATAAACGTAACACTCGGCGCCAAGGAAAATTCTAATGAGTTGGCGTTCGACGGGTTAAGAATTGCGGCGCGCTGGCTGCGTGCGGCCCACTGCTGCGCTTACTTGCCCGCTGCTGTGCCAGTAGCCCGGCCGGCGCTTGCAGAAGCCGTCTGGCCGATATCGGCCCTTTGCAAACTGGATTGCCGCCGGGCCCGTACATCGGCCGCCCCGCGGGCCGTGGGAGGGCGGTTTCGCGGGCTGGCCGTTTCTTTAGAGTATGTGTAGCTTGTCCGTCGCCATTCTGTTGTTCACCCGCTCGGCGGGGGAGGAGGCGGCGCATAAGCCCCTGCTGAGCCACGGCGGCCGGGCCGCCAAC
>NZ_BAAGZM010000785.1:0-1625 GCF_054778495.1 Hymenobacter agri | reverse complement strand
CGGCGGTGAGTGGCAGGGCAGCCTGGCCAACGGGCGCAGCTACCTGAACGTGGGCGGCATGCCCGGCGCGCTGCGCTACGACGACGACATTACTACCACCACGGGCTTCATATTCGGGCAGGCCGACTACGAGCTGCCGGCCGGCCTGCTGCTCACGGCCGCCGCCAGCTACAACCGCCTGCGCTACGGCATTGTGCGCAGCAGCGCGGCCGCCACCAACCCCAGCGGCTACCGGTTTGCGCGCGATTTCCGGCCGGTGCTCTCGCCCCGAGTGGCGCTGCTGAAGGAGTTTGCGCCCGCGCTGGCCGCCTACGTCAGCGTGAGCACTGGCTTTGCGCCACCTACAGTAGAGGAAATTCGCCCTTCGGATGGCAGCCTGAACGGGGAGTTGCAGGCCGAGCGCGGCACCAGCTACGAGGTGGGTGCGCGCGGCCAGCTGTTTGGCAGTCGGCTAAGCTACGATGTGAGCATCTTCGATTTGGAGCTGCGCGAAACCATCGTGAGCAGCAGCACGGCGCAAGGCATTGTCGTCTTCCGCAACACCGGCCGCACCCACCAGCGCGGCCTCGAAGCGGCCCTGAGCGGCTGGCTGTGGCGCGAAATGGGGCCGCTGACAAATGCTCCCGACAACGTGCAAACCACCGGCCGCGGCCTGCGCGCCTGGGCCAGCTACGCCTACAACGACTTTCGCTTCGGCAGCTACGCCAGCGGCGGCCCCGACCTGAGCGGCAACCGCCTCACTGGGAGCACGCCTCATACACTCAGCGCCGGGCTCGATTTCAGCGAGCGGTTGGGCTTCTATCTCAGCCCCAATCTCAGCCACCAGGCCCGCATAGTGCTCAACGACGCCAATACCGATACTGCGGCGGGCTATTGGGTGTTCGGCGCGCGCGGCGGCTGGCGGCGCACGCTGCTGGGCCACCTCGAAACCAATATTTACGCCGGCCTCGACAATGCCCTCGACCGCCGCTACAGCCTCGGCAACGACCTGAATGCCTTCGGCGGGCGCTACTTCCAGCCCGCACCCGGGCGGGCCTGGTACGGCGGCGCGCAACTGGGCTGGCGTTTTTGAAGCAGGAGTTGTCCGGCTTGATAGGCGGAGTACCCCGAATTTTTAATTCGGCTTGTTGAACGAGTGTCATTAGCTGCTACTTGTGCAGGCGGGCCGAATTAAAAATTCGGGATACTCTGCCCACGGTTTCAGGTAAGCGCAATCAATTCCTGAACGTAACAACGAGCCATAAAAAAGAGCCGGCTGCTTGCGCGGCCGGCTCTTTCTCATTGCCCGGAAGTGGGCGCTGCGGCGCTAGTGCAGCAGGCTCAGGCGAATGGTTTGGGTACCGGTGGCGGTTACCAGCCGGGCCACGTACAGGCCTTCCTGCAGGCCCGTGCCTACGGCAAACTGGTAGCGCATGCCGGCCTGGGCCTCGCCGCTGCTCACGCGGGCTACTTCGCTGCCTTTCAGGTCGTACACGGTCAGCGTGTACTTCGCCGTTTCGGGCAGGGCAAACGACAGCATCGTGGTAGCGGCAAAGGGGTTGGGCGAGGCGGCCAGCTTGCCGGCTTCGGTCGAAGTATGGTCGGCGGCCAGGTCGGCGCTTGGGGCCGGCGCGCTGGCCGTGCTC
>NZ_BAAGZM010000784.1:0-1638 GCF_054778495.1 Hymenobacter agri | reverse complement strand
CGCCAGGTCGATTTCGGGCCGGGTACGCAGGTAGTTGAGGCCAGCCTGGGCATCACTCACCAGGTCGGCAGTGGTGGCGGCAGGCGTACCGCCCGACTTGCCCACGCCGCGGTCGTCGAAGCGCAGCACGGCAATGCCACGGCGCGTTAAGTAATCGGCCAGCTGACCCAGCGGGGCAAAATCGCCCACGGTGCCGTCGCGGTCGTGCGGGCCGCTGTCGCTGAGCAGTACCACCGCCGGAAACGGCCCCTGGCCGGCCGGAATGGTGAGCATGCCGGCAAGGCGGGCATTCACGGCAAGGTTGCTGAACGTGGCTTCTTCCTCACGATAGGGCGGGGTAAGGCGCACATTTTTGGCGTTGTAAGCCGGCTGCGCGGTAAACGTTAGCGTCATGGGCGTTTTGTAGCCCGGAGCCTGCCAAAAGCCGACCATTTCCTTGCCGCCGGGCATAATGCGCCCGATGAAACGACTGGCCGCTTCCTCGGCAAACAGGCGAATGGAGTCGCCTTTCACCTCGGCTTTCACGTTCATCCGGCTCACTTTCTGCAGCGGTACGTCGAGGGTGCAGAAATAGCCGTCGGTTAGCTTCATCAGGCGGAAGATGACTTCGAGCTGGCCGCCGGGCATTTTCAGCGGGCCTTTCCACAGACCATCGAGCGCGGGCGGGTCGGCATCTTGGGGTGCCGTGGCAGCCAGTGCGCCGTTAGCGCGGCCCGGCAGAGCAAACGTAAGCAGCAAGCCGCAGGCAAGCAGCAAACGAAACATGGGCAAGTAATTGATTTTCATGATAAAAAATAAACACAATGGCTTAGGGCGCAGCTTCAGCATAATGAAGACGGGCCAAGCCAACTGTAAAGTAGCAAAATAAATATCTTGCCAACATTAGGCATGCCGACAAAATCACAAAAAATACTTTGTTTTCAATTGCGGGCCCGGCCAGTATCGGTTGTGCCCAAGTACTCAGACCGCTACCACCGCCTGCTTATTCGCTCACGAATACCCGCTTCACCCGCTCGCTCACGTTGGTGAGCAGCTCGTAGGCAATGGTGCCGATGCGGGCCGCCAGCCCGGGCAGCGGTAGCCCTTCGCCAAACACCAGGGCCACATCGCCGGCCCGGGCCGCCGGAATATCCGTGACATCGACCATGCACATGTCCATGCACACCGAGCCCACGAGCGGCGCCGGCTGGCCGTGGATGAGCACCTTGCCCGCACCATTACCGAAACGCCGGTCGTAACCGTCGGCGTAGCCGATGGCCAGCGTGGCAATGCGGGGCTCGGTGGGGCTGGCAACGCCCCGGCCGCCGTAGCCCACGGTGTGGCCGGCGGGCAGGGTTTTAATCTGGGAAATGGTGGTGCGAAGCTGGCTCACGGGCCGCAGAGCGGTGGGGTCGGCGGTGTTGCTGGCGTCGACGCCGTAGAGGCCGATGCCGAGGCGCACCATGTCGAACTGCGCCTCCGGGAAGCGCAGAATGCCGGCCGAGTTGAGCGCATGCTTGAGCACCGAATGCCCGAGGGCGGCCTCAATGGCGGCCGCCATGCGGCGGAAAGCCGCCAGCTGGCTATGCGTAAACTCGTCGTGGGCGGGCTCGTCGGCGGCGGCCAGGTGCGTCATCAGGCTGGCTACGGGCAGGTGGG
>NZ_BAAGZM010000783.1:0-1644 GCF_054778495.1 Hymenobacter agri | reverse complement strand
CGGCCTGCGCCACTGGCCGGCCGCCGTGCGCGCCCTGATGCGGCGCACGCACGGGCAGCCGTTTTAGCGGTATTGGTAGCGAGTAGGCCGCACGCCAGAATGTTGTTGGCCCGATTTTGCCGGGGCCGGCGATAAACGTGCTTCTTTTACCGTAGGTATTAAAAAGACGTTAAAACCTGCAGTGTGGGTCAGCAGTTGCCCCCGTACACTTCCTCCTATCCGACTTTCTAATTTATTTCCGGCATGCCGAGTTATCTAGGTGCCATCGGCACTGCCAACCCCAGCCACCGCATTGCCCAGCCGCAGATTGCCGAATTCATGGCGCGGGCCTTGCAGTTTGGCGAGGCCGACACGCGTAAGCTGCGCGCACTCTATCGCGTGTCGGGCATCGAGCACCGCTACTCGGTGCTGCCCGACTACGGCCGGGCCGTGGGTGAGTACACGTTTTTTCCCAACACGCCCACGCTGGAGCCGTTTCCGAGCGTGGGGCAGCGCATGGCGGCTTACCGCCGCGAAGCCTTACCGCTGGCCACCGCGGCCGTGCGCGCCAGCCTGGCCCAAGTGCCGGGCGTGGATGTTGCCGACATCACGCACCTCGTAACGGTGAGCTGCACAGGCATGTATGCGCCGGGGCTCGATATTGAGCTGGTGCAAACGCTGGGGCTACGGCCCGACGTGCGCCGCACCTGCGTGAATTTCATGGGCTGCTACGCGGCGGTGAATGCCATCAAGCTGGCCGACGCTTTCTGCCAGGCTGATGCGGCGGCTCGCGTGCTGATTGTGAGCGTGGAGCTGTGCACGCTGCACTTCCAGAAAAGCCCGGAGGAGGACCACCTCATCAGCAACGCGCTGTTTGGCGACGGGGCGGCGGCCTGCCTGGTGCAGGCCCGCCCGCTACCCGATGGCGTGCCCAGCCTCTCGCTCGACGGCTTCCATTGCGGCCTGGAGCCCGATGGGCACGACGACATGGCCTGGCATATCAACGATTTTGGGTTTGAAATGACCTTGAGCAGCTACGTGCCCAAGCTCATTCAGCGCGGCATTGGGAAGCTCACGGATGGGCTGCTGGCCAGCCTGCCGGTGCAGTTGCGCGACGTGCGCCACTTCGCCATTCATCCCGGCGGGCGCAAGATTCTGGAAACTATTGAGGCTGAATTGGGGCTGACGCGCGACGATAACCGCCACGCCTACCGCGTGCTGCGCGACTACGGCAACATGTCGTCGGCCACGGTGCTGTACGTGCTGCGCGAGGTGCTGGCCGCCGCCACGCCCGCCGACCACGGCGCACCGGTGCTCAGCTTCGCATTCGGCCCGGGCCTGACGATGGAGGCTATGCTACTGGGGCTTAGTGTCTCTCCAACCACTGTGACAGCCGTTCATCAATCTGCTACCGAAGTCGCCGAGGCTTTGTAGCAGCGTCCATCGTTTCACATCTCAATACCACCCTTCGTGTCGGTTGACCTTTCTGCCCGCGCTTCCGGCCCCGAGCTGATGGACGACCTGACGCTGGCCACCGACGCCCTGCGCCAGAACCTCGACGAGCTCGAAACCATTAATACTTGGCTGGGCGGCTACGCGCCGGTGCTGAACGCGCTGGAACGGCTGCGGCCCCGCTTCCCGGCCGGCCGGTCCCTGCGCGTGGCC
>NZ_BAAGZM010000782.1:0-1645 GCF_054778495.1 Hymenobacter agri | reverse complement strand
CGCCGGCCGGCGCCAGCGTAGCTACCAGCTTGTTCACAACGAGCGAGCCCGCCGCCCGCGCCAGCACCGCCACGCCCGTGCCCAGCGAGCCCCGCACGAAGTGGCGAATGGGGGATTTGGCAGAAGAAGCAGTGGCGGACATGGGGTGCAAAGAACGTAAATTCCCCTCCTTACCCGCCGCCTACAGCGTCTTCTCCCAACTCAGGCGCAGGCCGGCCACGCCGCCCAGATGGCGCTTGAAGCGCAGCAGCGAGGTATTGGGCCCGCTGTCGAGCGTGGAGGTGCCCAGGTCGAGCACGCGCAGGCCGCTGGCGCGGGCAAAGGAGTGCAGCCCTTCGTTCAGCAACACCACCGGGCTCAGCGAGTTATAGCGCAGCGGGCTGGCGGGGTAGAAATTATAGAGCACCTGCTCGCTCACCTGAATGGCCACGGTGAGGGCCGCCCATTCGCCACCGGGCTCGCGCACCGAAAACAGGAAATGCTCGCGCGGAAATGCCCGAAATAACGCCTGCACGCGCTCCAACGACAGTGACAGGTGCTGGCCACGCTCCTGCCGGCACTGCCGAATGAACTCGTAGGCCAGCGGCAGCAGGTAGGCCGGCTCCTGCTCGATGAACAGCCCGTGACGGCGGCACTTGTGCAGCCGGCGGCGCTCCGAGGGGTGCAGGTGGGCTTCGTAGTCGCGGGTTGGGTCGAGGTAATAGTTCTGCTCGGCCAGGGCCACGCGGTAGCCGCGCTCGCGCAGGGCTTCGGCCAGGGTGTCGCGGCGCGAGATGAGGTTGCCCACGGCCAGCAAGTGGTCGGGTTCGAAAGCATGCCCCATTCCAGCCACAGCAGCAAATAAAATGGGTAACAGACCTGTCATTTGAAGGGGATATTGCGGATAATGATTCTCCGGAAACGTTTGAGGCATTCCGCTTCGGGGTCATTCCGGATTTTTCACAAAAAGTAGCTGATTTTTCTGAATTGGTAGCCGAATCCGAAAAAGACTGCTCTAACTTACGATACCAAGCCGCCATTCCGGACTCTTAAGCGGGCGCGGTAACGGTATTATATGGCTTGGGCAACGGGCTTTGACGCCGTAAAAAATATTGAATTAAATTGTTAAAAATCACTTATTTACAAGTTTTTACTCAGCCCTAAAAATCGTACAGCCACGAAATCGGGCGCTTTGCCTGGCCCTGGCAGCCCCTTACTTGGAGCGGGGTGTGCCGAGCCTGCCCGGTTCATTCCGAACCGTGCTGACGATTGCGCACGGCGGGGCTCGCCGGCCGCCTCACCATATATAGAACAACCGATGCAACCCACCGACACCGCCCCGGGCCTGTACCGCCCCGAATTTGAGCACGATGCCTGCGGGACCGGCTTCATCACCGCCCTCAACGGCCGCAAAACGCACCAGACCATCACCGACGCGCTGACCATGCTGGAAAACATGGAGCACCGCGGCGCCTGCGGCTGCGATGCCGACTCCGGCGACGGGGCCGGGCTGCTCATCCAGATTCCGCACTGGTTTTTGCTCGAAGAGTGCGTGCGCCTCGACATTCGCCTGCCCGAGCCGGGCAGCTACGGCGTGGGCTTCGCCTACCTGCCGCAGGATGCAGCCTTGCGCACCGCCTGCCGCGAAGTCATCGACGGAGCGGCC
>NZ_BAAGZM010000781.1:0-1645 GCF_054778495.1 Hymenobacter agri | reverse complement strand
GAGCACCGGCGGACGGGTGCTCACGAGGCGGCCGGTTTCGGCCTGCTTCAGCACCTTGGGCAGGGGCGAGCAGGCAGCAAGCCCGGCAAGAGCGGCCAGCAGGCCGGGGGCCAGCGGCCGCAGAGAAAGTGGGAACAAATTGTGCAACGCAGAAAATAAAATCCAGCCCTACCAACGAAAAATCCGTTGAATTAGTCGATGCCGGGCCGGCGAAATTACGCCGTCTGCCTTGTCCCCGCCCGGCAAATGCCTTATCTTAGCCCAAGCAAACTGTTTTTCGCTAGCCGATTTTGCTCATGAAACGCTTCACCGACTACCTCGAATCGCAGTCTTTCGGCCTCTGCTCGGCCCTGGCCCAGAAGTGGGGGTTCAGCACGCGCAGCGTGCGACTCTCTTTCGTGTATGCCTCGTTTTTCACGTTCGGCTCGCCCATCGTGCTCTACTTCGCAGGGGCGTTCTGGATGAATGTGCGCCGGGCCATGCGCCAGCAGCGTAGCACGGTGTGGGATTTGTAGGGCCACAGCGCGGCGTTGTTATGCGTTAGCTCCAGCGGGGCGAAATGTTGTCAGCGCGAAACGCAAATTGAAATTTCAAAGCCCCGGCGGGGCGGCACTCGCTTAGTGAGTACCGCCCCGCCGGGGCTTTTGCTTGTTAAGATATGATGGCCCTACTACGGCGTTGTTTTATCCGGTTCGGGGGCAGCATCCGGCTCTTTGGCATCGGGCGGCAGCAGGCGCGGGCCTTCGGCGCGGCGCTTGGCCTGGCGTTTGGCTTCCTTGCGGCGCTGCCGCTCGTCGTGCTTGGGGTTGCGCTTTTTGGTTTTGTGCTTGTCGGCGTGCTTGAGGCGCTTATTGGAGTGCTCCGACTTCTTGGTCTTCGACTTGTTGACGTGCCCGATGCGGTGGAACCACTGCGCCGCCGCCGGGGCAGCCGCGGTGAGCACCAGTAAGAGGCTGGCGAATAGCAGGAGCAGCGGTTTTTTCATTTGGGATTACAGTGGAAGTCAGGCCGGCAAAGTTACTGGCAGCAGGTTGTCATTCCGACGCAGGAGGAAGCTGGGATATTTTTGGAAACTATTCTCCAGAATCCTCCTGCGTCGGAATGACAACCTATAACGATACGCTATTTCAGGCCCAACTCGGAGAACTTACGCTTGCCGCGGGCGAAATACGCCCACACCAGGCTGCCATCGTATACCCCGGCCCGCTCCCGCACGCGCAGGTGCGGCTTAGCCGCCGCGCGCCGGGCCCGCCAGTAGCCCAGCTTGGCGTAGAAGCTGAAATGCGCCCGCAGCACCGCCCAAAAATTGCCAAATTCACCCGCGGCCAGAAAGCGTAGCCCCGCCACTCCATCGAGCACGAGGCGCTGAAACAGCGGGCCGAACAGCTCGCCGGGCGCGGCGTTTTTGAAGAGTAGCGCCAAGCCGTTGCGGAAGTTTAGGTAGGTTTTGCGCGGGTTGGTTTTGGGCAGGGTGCCGCCGCCCACGTGGTGCACGGCGCTGCCGCCGTGGTACCACACCTCGTGCCCCGCGTTCTGCAGGCGCCAGCAGAAGTCGATTTCTTCCATGTGCGCGAAAAAGGCCGGCTCGAAGCCGCCCAGCTCCAGCCAGGCGGCGCGGCGCACCAGCACGCAGGCCCCACTGGCC
>NZ_BAAGZM010000780.1:0-1646 GCF_054778495.1 Hymenobacter agri | reverse complement strand
CGTGCTGCACCAGGCGCCGCAGCACGCGGCCCACGTCGCCGCGCTTGGTGGCGCGGGTGTAGAGCTTGCCGTCGGAGTAGGTGCCTGCGCCGCCTTCGCCAAAACAGTAATTCGAATCGGTGTCGACGTGCTGCTCTTTGTTGATGGCGGCGAGGTCGCGGCGGCGCGCACGCACATCGCGGCCGCGTTCCAGCACAATGGGTTTCAGGCCTAACTCCAAGCAGCGCAGCGCCGCGAACAATCCTGCCGGACCCGCTCCTACAACGATTACGCGGGGTGAATTATGTTTCACATTTGGATAAACAAACCAGGGCCCGAACAAGTCGGCAGGGGGGCTGCTGCGGTAGATGTCGGCGCGCAAGCGTACCAGCGGCTGGCGACCTCTGGCATCGATGGAACGACGGCGCAGATGCACGAAATCAGCAGCTCCCGGCGAAACGTTAGCTTCTTTTAAGATGGCTTCGTAACGGGCAAGCTCATCGAAAGCTACCTCTGGGCTAAGTAGGACTTCTAATTCTTGTTTTAACATTTGTGTAATAAGAAAGGTGGCTATCCTTTAATGCTTAAGACGACTCCTTATGCAACCACAAAGGTACAATCGGCCACGTCGCCTGAAACCTGACGGGCCAGACCGGAAAGCGCTTAGTTAGCAATTAAGCTGAGCATAAGCGTACTCAACTTAGGTCCGGAATTCAACGGCTTCCCCGTCCATCACAGCAGGCCGGTTGGGCATAGGCCGAGCACAATGGCCACACCGCGCCGGCTTACACCGCGCTAGGCCAGATGCATAAGCCGCTGCAACATTCGCGGGGCATGAACATGAGGAGGAACGCGCGACAAGTACGGCCGGGCCGCATTGCACGCCGAATGCTGGTTAGCTAGCTAAGCCAGCCATTGGTGGCGGCGGTTTTGATGAGAGAAGCCGTGTTCTTGGCCCCGGTTTTCTCCATGATGTTCTGGCGGTGGGTTTCGACGGTGCGAGGGCTAGTGAAGAGCTTATCGGCAATCTGGGCGGTGGTGAGGCCGTCGGCCACGAGCTGCAGAATCTCGTGTTCGCGGGGCGAGAGGGCACCGGTGGGCTTGGCTGGCGGCTCGGGGGTGCCAGCCAGCAGCTTGTCGAGTACGCTCAGCCCCAACTCCGAGCACAGGAAACGGCGCCCGGCGGCCACGGCCCGCACGCCCACCAGAATTTCATCGTGGCCGGCGTTTTTGAGGATGTAGCCGCGGGCCCCGGCGGCCAGCACCTGCCCGATGGCGCGCTCATTATCTACCATTGAGAGCACCAGCACGCGCACATCGGGCCATTCGGCGCGCAGGCGCTCGGTGGTGGCCAGGCCGTCGAGGCCGGGCATATGCAGGTCAAGCAGCACCACGTCGCAGGGCGTGGTGGGCACCTGCTCGAGCAGCTGCTCACCGCTTTCGGCTTCACCTACTACCTGCAGGTCGGTTTCCTGTTGAAAAAGCGCCCGCAGGCCGTGGCGCAACAGGGCGTGGTCATCCACTACAAATAGTCGTATCATGGCATTGGAGAGAGTGGTAAGGGGAGCCGAATGCGCACATAGGCCCCGCCGGTGGCCAGCGAGCCCATTTCGAGCTGGCCGCCCAGCAGAGCCACGCGGTCGCGGATGCTGCGCAGGCCCAGGCCG
>NZ_BAAGZM010000779.1:0-1650 GCF_054778495.1 Hymenobacter agri | reverse complement strand
CCACGGCCCGCGAGGCGCTGGTGCTGGCCGCTCTGCTGCTGCCCTGCCTGGCCGTGGTGCCCATGAGCATGGAAGTGCGTTTCCTGCTGCCGCTGCACCTGCTGCTGCTGGCGCTGGTGGCTTTCGGGCCGTGGCCGGCCTGGTCGAAGTCGGGCTGCCGCCGGCTGACACTGCTTGCCGTGTTCGGCATTTATCTGGCTGGATGCGTCTGGCTATCCAGCCGCATCAAACACGATGTAGAGCCCCGATTCCGGCCGTACTTATTGGCTGACGCGAAGGCAGAATAGCCAACCTGGAGTAGCTCCCGGGTTGGTAAATGGCCGTTTGAACAAGATAGAGACGCAACATTTTGCGTTTCATTGCTGAACGACTCGCGGTAGTGCCGTCAAACGATTTTGTTCAACGACGAAACGCAAAATGTTGCGTATCTACTTCCGTACACCAATCTGAGACCTGCTCCAGGTTGCGGATAGGAGCTACTAACCGTCAGCCCCAGCGGGGCGATATATCGGTAGCAGATAAGCCAGGCAGTAAGAACAGTGAAGCCCCCTCGGGGCGACACTCGCCTGGCGAATGTCGCCCCGAGGGGGCTTGGAAACAGAAAAGCCGACGGTTGTGCTACCGATATATCGCCCCGCTGGGGCTACTCCGCAACCGAGGTTATTTACTCTTCGCGGTAGAGATGCCTCAACAAGCGGACGCTACATGAAGCATGACGGGCTTTTTTATTTGGTTAACTCTATTACGACTGCTTAATACTGCCCAATCGAGAGCAGCACCAGCGTGCAGGCTTCCTCGGTTTGGATGCCGCGCTGCTGGGCCAGGCGTTCCAACTCGGGGTTTTCGGTGCCGGGGTTGAAAAGAATGCGCCGGGGCTTAAGGTCGAGGATGTAGTCGTACCACTCGGGTTGGTTTTGCGGGCCTACATACAGCGTCACCGTGTCCACATCGGCGGCCAGTGGGCGGTCGGTGCGAATGGCCATGCCGGCCACTTCGCCCTTGCGAATGCCCACCGGCACCACCTCGTGGCCGTGGTTTTTGAGCATGTGGGCGGCCCGAAACGAGTAGCGGGCGGGGTTATCGGAAGCGCCGAGAACGAGCGTCTTTTTCATAATTCAGATAAGTAGAAAGGACGGAAAATGAGCGGCCAGGCTCCGGGCCCGGCCGCCGCTTCATCCGCATTAAACGCACAAAACCGGCGGGCGGCTATCGGCGCACCAGCGGGGCCACGGCTTCGGCGCAGCGCTCACCGTCCATGGCCGCCGACACGATGCCGCCCGCGTAGCCCGCGCCCTCGCCGCACGGAAACAGGCCCGCTACCACCGGGTGCTGCAGGCTGTCCTTATCGCGCGGAATGCGAATCGGGGCCGAAGTCCGGCTTTCCACGCCCACAATCTGGGCGGCGTTGGTGGCGTAGCCGGGAATCTTCCGGCCGAAGTCGCGGAAGCCTTGGCGCAGGCGCTCGGCCAGCACGGGGCCCAGTACCTCGTCCATGCGCACCGACACCAGGCCGGGCTGATAGGAGGTTTCAAGCAGCTCGGCCGAGCGTTTGTTTTTGAGGAAGTCGCCCAGCAACTGGGCCGGGGCGCGCTGCGTGCCGCCCGCGGCCTGGCAGGCCCGCTGCTCAATTTCCTGCTGAAAGTGCAGGCC
>NZ_BAAGZM010000778.1:0-1664 GCF_054778495.1 Hymenobacter agri | reverse complement strand
GGCCGCCGACCTGGCCGACTGGAACGCCACGCACCCGGCCCTGGCGGGGGAGGGCCGCGCGGCGCAATAAGCGTGGCATGGCGTTAACCAATCCCCACCGCACCCGTATTTTCTGCATGCGTACGTATTTCACACGGGCCGGCCTGGCCTTGGCGCTTGGCGTAGGCCTGGCCGCTTGCTCCAACTCCGCCGACCCGGTCAACTCAACCCGGAAGCCCGCCTCGGTGCAGGCCCTGCAACCCATTATGCCCTATTTCGACGAGCAGTGGGCCATGAGCAAGTACTGGGAAGACGGCCTGGCCGAAGTGGCCACTTATGATGCCGAGCGCACGGTGTATAAGAAGAAGCGCCAATTTGAGTACACCCTCATCACGGTGAAGGAGGAATTCAACCAGGAATTCAACGTGAAAACCGACGACTATAAGCGCGACGACTTATTCCCGGTGATGAAGGTGAACGAGTTCTGCCAGATTCAGACCGACCAGTATCCGTACCACTACCTGACGTCGCTGTTCTTTCGGCGCGACCAGCCGGTGGCGCTCTACAAGATGACGACGTCGTCGCAGGAATGGTGCGGTAACACGTTCAAAGCCATTACGGATGACGGCGTCAATTTCAAGGAGAGCTATAATTCGTACTGGGACCAGCAGGGCGCGGGCAGCCGCGACCTGCGCCGCGACGTGCTGCTCGAAGACGCGCTGCCCTACACCTTGCGGGCGCTGAAATTCGACCAAAAGCCCAGCTTCGACCTCACGGTAATGGATTTGCAGCAAACCAGCAAGGCCGCCGCGCCCGAGTACTACCAGGCGCACCTAACCACCGCCGAAGCACCCGCCGCCGATACCGCAACTCCGGCCTGGCAAGTGACGGTGCAGCTCGCCCCGGATAAGAAGAACGTGTACTGGTTCGACCGAAAGTATCCCAACATGCTGCTGCGCCAGGCTGCCTGGGATGGCCGCACGCTGCAACTGAAAAGCGTGAAACGCACGGCCTACTGGCCCAAATAGGCGGGTGTGGCGTCGGGCTTCCGTGCGCTTACCGCTTAATCATTACTGCTTGCCGAAGTTGGCGGCTGCACCGGCCGCAACAAGTCCCAGGCCATTGCGCCATACACCAAGCTGTATTCCAGTGTAATAAGCCAGGGGCTTTCGGTGTAGGCCGCGGTGCGGTAGGCTGAGTAGGAGAGTACCGCCGCGCCGCCCCACACTAGTGGGTAACGGAAGCGCGTGAAGGGTGCCAGCGCAATGAGCGGCGTAATGTACCAGGGGTGCACCGTAGTAGCCAGCGCGTAGTAGCCGGTGAGCAGCATCAGTAGCGCCTGCGGTAGTCGGGCCAGGGTAGGCGTGCGTTCGCGCCAGGCCAGGCCCAGGCCGAACAGCGCCGTTGCCAAGGCCAGTGCGGGGCCAATCAGGGCAATTTCGTTGTAGGAAGTAAGGCGGTAGCCTACGGCCCGCAGCAGGTAGTAAATGCTGGCGTTGAACTCGAAGCTGCGGAAATACAGGTTGAGGCTACGGCCAATGTTGCCGATAAGCTCTACTGAGATGAATGGGCTGAACAGCACCAGCAGGGTGCCGCCCAGCACCACTGCGAACAGCCCGAAGCGCCGCCAGCCCAACGGCCGCACCAGCAGCGCCAGCGCCGGCAGGGGCAGCAGCTTGCTCGCC
>NZ_BAAGZM010000777.1:0-1679 GCF_054778495.1 Hymenobacter agri | reverse complement strand
GAGCATACGCCCGAGCAGGCCGCCGAGCAGGTGCTGGCCGGCTACGCGGGGGGGGCCCGCGTGCTGCACAAGGGCAGCGAAGCCATGTACCGCACCAGCACCGACACCGTGACTATGCCCGCGGCCAGCGACTTCCACACGGCCGAGGACTACTACCACACCCTGTTTCACGAGCTGACCCACTCCACCGGCCACGCCAAGCGGCTGGACCGGGTTACGCTCACCGAGTTGGCCGCCTTTGGCAGCGAAACCTACGCCAAGGAAGAACTGGTGGCCGAGTTGGGGGCCTCGTTCCTGAGCCACGCGGCCGGGCTGGACCTGACCCGCACCGAGCCCAGCAGCGCCAGCTATATCGCCAACTGGCTGCAAGCCCTGCGCAACGACAAACAGCTGATAATTTCCGCCGCCAGTCAGGGCCAGAAAGCCGCCAATCACATTCTGGGCATCGTGCCCAGCTACGAAACGGAGGAAGCACCCGGCACCGAAGCCACTCCGCAGTAAGGCCAGCGGCCGCCCGATGGAGCCATTCCGTCGGACGGCCACCGAGGCGGGCCACAAAAGGAAATTGCAATTGCAAAAAGACAATTGCTAAAATGGTATAAAAGGGGAAAATCAGCCCGTCGATGGTTTGCTCGGCCGGGTAAAGGCGCAGCGAGTCGGGCAGGAAGCTGGGGTTGGCTTCCAGGCGCTGCAATTTCTTGGCAACGAGGCGGCGCGCTCGCGGAGCGAAAACGGCCCCAGCTTGGTGTACACGCGGAACTGTGTGTCGGTTCACAGCACCACCGGGAAGCCCGGCGTGCCGGCCCGCAGCGCGTTGATGTGCTGCCGGGCCTAGGCGAGCCACAGCGAATTGGCCCGTTGGAGCAGGGCGATAGCCCGAATGCAATCGGCAGGCGGAGCGGCCGTAGTTTAGGCAGCGGCCGGACCGCCTGCAAGCACAGCCAGCAGCGCCAGGCCGAGACCAACTACCAGAACACCGAGCTGCTAGTGCAGGTAGAAGTACGCCAGGCCTACGCTCGTTACGAGCTGGCCCAGCGCCAGCTGGCCCAGTACAACGACGGCCTGCTAACCCAGGCCGAGCGCGTGCTGGCCGGCAAAACCTACAGCTACCGCCGCGGCAACGCCTCCCTGCTCGATGTACTCAACGCCCAGCGCACCCTCAACGACGTGTACCTGAGCTTCTACCAGGCCCAGCAGAACCTGGCCACTACGTGGGTCGAGTTGCAGCGCGCCACGGGCTTGTGGAAGATTAAGCTGTAAAATACCATCCACCGGAATCATCCTCTCCCGCAGGCCTGTTACCTTTGCCCCGCGTGCTAAAGTCCTTCACCGCCGTTTTCCTGAGCCTGTTCATGCTCGTCAGCAGCCTGATTCCGCAGAATGATGTGGAAGAGTTGGGCAAGCTGCCCGCGCTGTTTCGGCACTACCGTTACCATGCGCAGCCCGCGCAGGGTGGGCTTTCGGTGGGACAGTTTTTGGCGCAGCACTACCGTGCGGGCGCGGCCAGCGGCACCGACTCCTGGTGCCTGAGCCGCGTAGTCAAGGTGAAGCGTGGGGCCCACGACGGCCTGCCCCTGCAAGGGCAGCACAATATGCCGCCGCTGGTGTACCTGGTTCCCACCGTGCAGGTGGCCCTTACCCCCAGCCACCCGCAGTGGGTGAATAAGGCCCGCCCCCGG
>NZ_BAAGZM010000776.1:0-1685 GCF_054778495.1 Hymenobacter agri | reverse complement strand
CAGCGCCTGCCGCGGCGGTGGCTGCGCACGCTGGCTTTCGCGGCCGGCTACCTGCTGCTGGCTTGGGCGCTGTCACTGCCGCTCGACATCTACGAGGGCTATGTGCGCGAGCACGCCTACGGCATGTCGAACCAGACTTTTGGCGCGTGGCTGGGTGAAAACCTCACCAGCCTGGGGCTGTCGGTGGTGTTCGGCAGCCTGATAATTCTGGCGTTTTACGCGGCCGTGCGGCGGGCCGGGCGCAGCTGGTGGGCCTGGGGCACGGGCCTGGCGGCGGTGTTTCTGGTGATTGGCATCTTCGCCGGGCCGGTGCTCATCAGCCCGCTGTTCAATAAGTCGACGCCGCTGCCGGCCGGCCCCATCCGGACGGCCATTCTGAGCATGGCGCGGGCCAACGGCGTGCCGGCCGACAACGTGTACCTCATCGACGCCTCGCGCCAGACCAAGCGCATCAGCGCCAACGTGAGCGGCATCGGCAGCACCATTCGCGTGTCGCTGAACGATAACCTGCTCAACCGCTGCACCCCGCAGGAAGTGCAGGCCGTGATGGGCCACGAGCTGGGCCACTACGTGCTGAACCACATTCCGAAAATGCTGGTATTTTTCACGCTGCTGGTCGGCATTGGCCTGTGGCTCGTGGACTGGGCCTTCCGGCGGCTGATGGCCCGCTACGGCACCGCCTGGGGCATTTCCGGCGTAGATGATGTGGCCGGCCTGCCGCTGGCCCTGGCCCTGCTGGCGGCGTTTATGTTTCTGGCCACGCCGGTGCGCAACACCATCATCCGTACCAACGAACAAGAGGCCGACATCTTTGGCCTGAACGCCGCCCGCCAGCCCGACGCCTTTGCCAGCACGGCCATGAAGCTGTCGGAGTACCGCAAAATAGACCCCTTGCCGCTCGAAGAAGCCATTTTCTACGACCATCCCAGCGGCCACACCCGCGTGTATAACGCCATGCGCTGGAAAGCCGAGCACCTCGACGGGCAGTAGCCGGCCGGTGGCGTGGCCGGCGGTTTGCCGGGACCGCTGCTACCCCGGCGGCTTCAGTCGCCGTAGAAGCTTCAGTACCGTCCGTTTCCCCTCTCTCAGCCCCATTGCGCATGTCCGCCCGTCCCTACATCCTCGCCGAAACCACCTGGAAAACTGTGCAGGAAGCCAACTATGAAGTAGTGGTGCTGCCCTGGGGCGCCACCGAAGCCCACAACTACCACCTGCCCTACGCCACCGACAACATTCAGTCGGATTACGTGGCCGCCGAGGCCGCCCGCAAGGCCTGGGACCGGGGCGCGAAAGTGGTGGTGCTGCCCTGCATTCCGTTCGGGGTAAACACCGGCCAGCTCGACATCACCCTCGACATGAACCTGAACCCCAGCACGCAGCTAGCCATTCTGCGGGATATGGTGCAGGTGCTGGCCCGCCAGGGCATCCCGAAGCTGGTGATTCTGAACGGCCACGGCGGCAACGACTTCCGCCAGATGCTGCGCGAGCTGCAGGCCGAATTCCCGACGGTGTTTCTGAGCACGCTGAACTGGTTTAAAGCCGCCGACCGCAACAAATACTTCTCGGCCCCCGGCGACCACGCCGACGAGCTGGAAACCAGCGTGATGCTGCACCTGACCCCCGACCTGGTGCGCCCCCTCAGCGGAGCCGGCGACGGCGCGGCCAAGCGCTTCCGCATCGCGGCG
>NZ_BAAGZM010000775.1:0-1698 GCF_054778495.1 Hymenobacter agri | reverse complement strand
GCTCGGCGCGCATCTCGGGCAGCTGCGGCGCGTTGGCCAGGGCGGCCAGGGCGTGCTGCTGGGTGGCGGCCGAGATGTTGTAGGGCGGCTTAATCTTGTTGAGGTAGCCGATGAGCTCGGCCGAGGCGTAGGCCACGCCCAGGCGCAAGCCGGCCAAGCCCCAGGCCTTCGAGAAGGTCTGCATCACCACCAGGCGGGGGAATTCGGCCAGGCGGGTGGTCCAGCTGGGAGCGTCGGCGAAGTCGGCGTAGGCTTCGTCGACCACCACCAGGCCGCGGAAATTGGCCAGAATGGTTTCGATGGCCTCCTGGGCCAGCAGGTTGCCGGTGGGGTTGTTGGGCGAGCACAGGAACACCAGTTTGGCCCGCGAGGCCGCCAGCACGACGGCGGCATTGGCCGGCAGCTGGAAATCGGCTGTGAGCGGCAGGCGCTCCACGCGCACGTCGTTCAGGTTGGCGGCCACCTCGTACATGCCGTAGGTGGGCGGGCAGATGACGATGCTGTCCTGGCCCGGCGTGCAGGTGAGGCGCACG
Organism: Hymenobacter agri; assembly: GCF_054778495.1. Lineage (NCBI taxonomy): Bacteria > Pseudomonadati > Bacteroidota > Cytophagia > Cytophagales > Hymenobacteraceae > Hymenobacter > Hymenobacter agri. Next base: position 1,165 of record NZ_BAAGZM010000775.1, on the reverse strand, counting down.
AGCAGGTCAATGGCCTCGTCGGAGCCGTTGCCGAGGAAAATCTGGTCGGGCGCCACGCCTTTCAGCTTAGCCAAATCAGCCTTGATGGCGCGCTGGTGCGGGTCGGGGTAGCGGCTGAAGTTGTCGGGGCCCACCGAGCCAAGGCTGTTCTCGTTGGCGTCGAGCATCACCGGAGCCAGGCCCTCAAACTCATCGCGGGCCGACGAATACGGCTGCATGCGCTCCACGCTGGGCCGGATGAGGCCGGCGTAAGGGTTGGCAGCCGGCTTACCGGCTTCAGCCGTTTCGCCGGCAGCCAGAGCGGCCAGACGCAGCGTGACGGCGCGGGCGTGGGCGGCGAGGCCCTCGGCTTCGGCCATGGTTTCCACCACCGGGCCCAGGGCCTGCAGGCCGGTGGCCGACAGGCGCTGGAAGGTGATTTTCTTCACGAACGAGTCGAGCGAAACGCCGCTGTACTGGCGGGCGTAGCCGCTGGTGGGCAGCGTGTGGTTGGTGCCGGAGGCGTAGTCGCCCACGGCCTCGGGCGTGAAGTGGCCCAGGAACACCGAGCCGGCGTTGGTAACCTGCGCGGCCAGGGCCTCGGCGTTGTCGGTGGCCAGGATAAGGTGCTCAGGGGCGTACTGGTTCGAGAAGGCCAGCATGGCGGCCGCGTCGGGCAGCAGAATGGCGCGGCTGTTATCGAGGGCCAAGGCGGCGACGTCGCGACGCGGCAGCGTTTCGAGCTGGCGCGCTACTTCGGCCTGCACGCCGTCCAGGATTTGCTGCGAGTCGCTCAGCACGACCACCTGCGAGTCGGGGCCGTGCTCGGCCTGCGAAAGCAGGTCGGCGGCCACGAAGGCGGGGTTGGCGCTGGCATCAGCAATAACGAGGACCTCCGACGGGCCGGCGGGCATATCGATGGCTACGCCGAACTCGGCGGCGGCCAGCTGCTTGGCGGCGGTTACGTAGCGGTTGCCGGGGCCGAAAATCTTGTCTACGGCCGGCACCGAGGCGGTGCTTAGGGCCAAGGCGGCCACGGCCTGGGCCCCGCCGGCCTTCACTACCTTATCGATACCCAGCAGCCGGGCCACGAACAGGATAACCGGGCTGATGCGGCCGTCGGCCTGCGGCGGAGTGCACACCACCACTTCGGGGCAACCGGCCAGGCGGGCCGGCACCCCCAGCA
>NZ_BAAGZM010000774.1:0-1699 GCF_054778495.1 Hymenobacter agri | reverse complement strand
TGGCGGCCGATGCGCGAGTGCGGGCGCTGGTGCTGCTGGCCCCGGCCACCGTGTGGTACCGGGCGGCACGGGCGCTGAGCCAAGTGCGGGTGCCCATCCTGCTGCTGACGGGCGAAAAGGACGAATGGACTCCCGACTTCCACGCCCAAATCGTGCTCAACGGAGTAGCCGACCGCGACCAGGTAACGTACCGCGTCGTTGAAAATGCCGGCCATTATTCGTTCTTCAGCCCCTTTCCGCCCGAGCGCACGGGGCCTGGTTTTCCGCCCTCGCAAGACCCGCCCGGGTTCGACCGGTCCCGGTTTCAACCAGAGTTGCAGGCCGAGATTTTGTGGTTTCTGCAGCAGCAGCTGGCGCTTGCGGGGGCGGGATAGCGACGGTAATCAGAGGTCATGCTTCGCGGCGCCCTGCATGACGGTCTAATTGTAGTTGCCGAACAGGCTCAAAATTTCCAAATGCCTTCCTCATGAAACCGCCGCCCGCCAAAATCCGCGCTCTGGAAACCGTGACGGATTACGTCCGCTTCTGCGGGCTGCCCGCGCCGGCGCACCCACTGCTCACCGTCATCGACTTGGAACATGCCCGCGGCAATGTATTGCCTGACCAGGTGACCACGGTGGTGCAGCACTTCTACAGCGTGTGGGTGAAGAAAAACCTGAAGGGCAAAGTGCGCTACGGCCACCAAGCCTACGATTTTGGCGAGGGCGTGATGGGCTTCCAGGCCCCTGGGCAGGTGTTTACCGTTGATGCCACGCTCGATATTTCGCAACTCAGCGGCTGGATGGTGCTGTTCCATCCCGACCTGCTGCGCAAGTACCCGTTGGGCCAGAAAATCGGGAGTTACGGCTTCTTCTCTTACGCCGTGCACGAGGCGCTGCACCTTTCGGCCCAGGAAGAAGCGGCCCTAGACGCGCTGCTGGTGAACATTCGGGCCGAATACGAGCGCCCCATCGATGCCTTCAGCCAGGACGTGCTGGTCTCGCAGCTCGACGTGCTGCTCAACTACGCCAACCGCTTCTATCACCGCCAGTTCCTCACCCGCCGCACCGTCGAGCACGACCTGCTCAGCCGCTTCGAGGTCCTGCTGACAAACTATTCCGCCGCCGAGCAGGAGCAGGCCCTGCCCACCGTGCAACACTTCGCCGATGCGCTGCACGTGTCGCCCGCCTACCTCAGCGACATGCTGCGCACGCTCACCGGCCTCACCACCCAGCAGCACCTCCATCAGGCCCTTATCGAGAAAGCCAAGCGCTTGCTGCTCACTACCTCGCTCACCATCAACGAAACCGCGTTTCGGCTGGGGTTCGAGTACCCGCAGTATTTCACGCGCCTGTTCAAAAGCAAAACCGGGCTTACGCCGGCGGCTTTTCGGTTTTCGGCGCAGTAAGGGTTGCCTGTCATTGCGAGCGAAGCGCGGCAATCCGTCCTGTCAATATCAAACACTTCCTTTTACCAGAAAGCCCCAGTACTGCGCAGTATTGAGGCTTTCTATCGTAAAAAGGGCTTTGTCCCATCGCAGGGCTGTTCACATTTGACGGGGCGGATTGCCGCGCTTCGCTCGCAAAGGCAGCCGATTGCCAGCAACGACAGCCGCTTACCGCTTAATCAGGCAGCCGGCGGCGCGCTTGTCGGCCACGCCGGCGGGCCGGCCGGCCAGCACGTTGTCGAGCACCTGCTTCAGATAAGCCTGCTGCACGCT
>NZ_BAAGZM010000773.1:0-1700 GCF_054778495.1 Hymenobacter agri | reverse complement strand
CGAGCCTGCTCGACGCGCTGGGCCGCACGGTGGTATCGCAGACGGCCAGCAGTCCGGGCGAGCTGACGCTGCCCACGGCTGCGCTGCGCCGGGGCTTTTACGTGGTGCGTCTGGAATGCGCCGAGGGGCTCCTGACGCAGGCGGTTGTGCTGGAATAAACCCGCCGGGGTTGCGGAGGTAGAAAGGTGCGGCCCGCGGTAGCGGTAGCCGCACCTTTTGCGTACAACCCGCCGCATGCGTTACCTTTCCCTCGACCTCGAAACTTCCGGCTCGAACCCGGCCCGCCACCAGGTACTGGAGCTGGCCGCCGTAATTGAAGACAGCCGCTACCCACGGCCGCTGGCCGAGTTGCCGGCTTTCCGGCGCGTAGTGCGCCACCCGGAGTACGCCGGTACGGCCGGCGCCATCGCCCTCAATGCCCGCCTGTTCGCCGAGCTGGCCCGCAAAGAGCCCAACCCCGAGCTGTGCACCCCTGCCGAGCTGCTGCCCCAGCTGCGCGAGTTCCTATTAGCCCACGGCTTCCGGCCCGACAAGCACGACTGCGTGAGCGTGACGATGGCCGGCAAGAACATTGCCGTGTTCGACCTCGGTTTCCTAAAAGAATTACCCGGCTACGGCACCCTAGTGCGCGCCGAGCCCGCCATGCTCGACCCAGCCGTCTTCTACCTCAACTGGCATAAAGACTCGCGCCTGCCCAGCATGAGCATCTGCAAGGCCCGCGCCGGCTTCGGGCGCGAGGTGGCTCACGAGGCCCTGGCCGATGCCTTGGACGTGGTGCGCCTGCTGCGGCCGTTCTACGAGCTGCCCGTGTATAAGCAGGTAATGCCGGAAGCAACGGAAGAAGGCTAAGCCATAAGCCATAAGCCATTCGGGCCATCGGGCGCTGTTCTCACCGGGTAAAAATCCGGTGAGAACAGCGCCCGATGGCCCGAATGGCGGAATCTGAAACGGGTTACAGTACCGGCTTCACGTCCAGCACGAAGCTATGGCTGCCGGCCAGGCCGTTGGCGGCCAGGCCCTGCACCACCACCAGGTAGCGCCCGGCCTGGTCGCCGGTGTAAAACTCGAGCGGTACCGGGCCGGCGGCCGTGGTCTTGATGGCCGGATTCCAGTAGAGCAGGTTGCGCAGGTCGGGCACGCGGCTTTGGGCGGCCTGGGGGGTGTCGTAGCGCGGCGCGTAGAACTCGCGCTGGCGCTGCAGGCCCTCGTACTGCTGCACCAGCGCCTGGGTGGGCAGCTCAAAGCCTTCGAGGTCGGCTTTGTAGGTGGTCAGGTTCATAATGCCATCGTACATCGCGCTACCCTGGAAGTAGCGGCCGTCCAGCACTTCTAGCTTGCGAATTTTCAGCGGGTTAAACGCCATCACCTTGTTCATGTTGAACACGGGCACGCCGTCGAGCAGTACCAGCGGGTTGTTGTCGAGCACGGTTTTGTTGACCTTATCGACTACCAGCAGGTGAAAGCCGTCTTTGTGAATGCGTACCACCACGCCCGGCACGTATTCGCGCAGCACTTCCTCCATGGTTTTGAAGCGCGTGTACTTATCGAGCAGGTACGATTCGCTGGGACGCCCGAAGAAGGGCAGGCTGTCGACGGGCTCGGCGGCAAAGCGGCTGCGGTACTGGCCCGTGAAGGCTTGCTGCACCTGCGCCTGCAGGTGGCGCCGGGCGTAGTCGCGCTCGAAGCGCGGCACAACGCCC
>NZ_BAAGZM010000772.1:0-1703 GCF_054778495.1 Hymenobacter agri | reverse complement strand
ACTGCTGCTGCCGCTTCCCGCCCGGGCTACGGCCATCTGCTACGTGCTGCTGCGCCTCGATACCGGCGCGGCCCTGCCGCCCGCTGTGCGCCTGGGGGTGGAGTTGCTGTCGGTGGCCGAGGCGCAGCAGGCCGATGCCTTTTACGGCACGGCCTGGGCCGTGTCGCTGGCGGTGCTGCTGCTGCTGCTGCTCACCAACCTGCCTACTTACCTGCGCTTCCGCGACCAAAGCACGTTGTACTATCTGTGCACGCAGGTGGGGGCGGCGCTCTACGTCACGGCCTTTCGGGGGTATGGGCGGGCGTGGTTTCCGGGGCCGGCGTTCAGCCAGCTGGTGCTGCCCGACGGGCGCACCTACGCCTACCATCTCAACAACGTGGCCATGCACCTGAGCGTGGTGCTCATGCTGCTGGGCTTCGGGCAGATGACGCGGGAATTCCTGGCCCTGCGCGCCCGCCTGCCCCGGCTCGATGCCGTACTGCGCGCCGCGTTGAGGGGCTACATCGGGTTTGAGGTGCTGGTGGCGGCGGTAAACCTGAGCGGCCACTTCATCAACATCTACACCCTGCCCTTCGATAACCTGCTGGTGCTGGGCGTGGTGGTGCTGTTGCTGGCCATTGGCGTGGTGGCCTACCGGCAACGCCTGCCGCTGGCCCGGCCCTACCTGCTGGCCAATGTGCTGCCGCTGCTCTTCATTCTGTTCATTGCGGGCTACCATGTGCTGGTCGATGCGGACAGCACCGGCAGCAGCACCGGGGGCCAGTTGCTGCCCGACCTGGCCGTGCTGGCGCACGCGCTGGGTTTTTCGGTGGCCCTCAGCATTCGGCAGCAGAGCTTGCAGCGTACGCTGCTCGATGCCGAGCGCGAGGCCGCTGCGCTGGTCCTCGACATTCAGGCGAAGGAGCTGCGCCACCGCGAAATCGTGCTCAAAAATCAGCATATCCAAACCGCGCTGCTGGCCATGCAACAGCGCCAGCAGGCCCAGGCCGCGCACACCCAGCAGCTGAGTGCCGACCACCAGCAGCAACAAACTGCCAACCTCGACCTGCGCCAGCAGCTCGAAGCCAACCAGCGCGAGCTAGCCTCTACCACGCTCTACGTGCAGCAGAAAAATGCCCTGCTGGCCGAGCTCAAGCAGCAGATTCAAGAGTTGGGCGCGCAGGGGCCGGTGCCGCAAAAGGAGTTGGCGGGCATCAAGTCCATTCTGCGAACCAGCCTGCACCTCGATGAGGACTGGAGCCGCTTCAAGCTACACTTCGAGCAGGTGCACCCGCGCTTTTTTGAGGAGTTGCAGGCCAAGTACCCGGCCCTGACCAGCAACGAGCAGCGGCTGTACTGCTACTTCCACATTCACCTGGCTACGAAGGAAATCGCGGCCCTGCTCAACATCGACCCGGCCAGCGTGCGCCGGGCCAAAACCCGCCTCTTCAAGAAGATTGCGGCCGCCGACGTAGCGGCCGGCCGTACCCCGTCGGCTGAGCTGACGGATGAATCTGCCGCTGGCGAATAGCCCACTGCGGCTGCGGGCTCATCTCCAATTATAAAATAACAGGTTCATTATCAGTTGAATTATCAAAGCTGTCTACACTTTGTCTACGTTTCTTTTTAGGAAAGCGGGCAGGGGTGGGAGCAGGTTTGCAGCGCCGGAGCCGGTCGGCCACCGCCCCGGCGCTCCGAACCCTTCGGCCACCGCGCTACCCGGC
>NZ_BAAGZM010000771.1:0-1703 GCF_054778495.1 Hymenobacter agri | reverse complement strand
CGGCTTTGGCCGGCCCGATGGGGGAGGGGGCCGGCCGGAGGGCCCGCCGCCTGGTGGCGGGATGTAGCAAGCGGCTCGGGAGAAAGGGCACGCACATTCGCCCAGAAATCAGGTTCTTTGTAGCTTCCGGGTTGGAAGCTGCCGCGTTGGTGGCCCCGCCCGTGCGTTGCTCATGCGAAATCCCGTTGCCCTTTTGTTGCTGATGACGGCCTTGGCCGGTCCGGCCGCCGCCCAAACTGCCCAGTCTGCCCGCCCGGTTCCGGCTACCAGCACCGTGGTGCCCGCCACCTTCGATGTGTTCGGCCTGCACCTCGTGCTCAACGACGAAGCCCGGCGACTAGTGCAGCAGCGGGCCGACGGCCTGCGTCGCCACCAGCCCTCGTTTCAGGCCCGAGTCGATTTGGCCGACGCCGCGTTGCCCATCGTCGACCGCATTTTGCAGGAAGAAGGCGTGCCGCTCGATTTCCGCTACCTCGTGCTGCAGGAAAGCGCTCTGCAGGGCGATGCCCGCAGCATCCACGAGGCCGTGGGCTACTGGCAGCTGAAGCAGGAAACCGCCACCGGCCTGGGCTTGGCCGTGAACGCCGCCGTGGACGAGCGCCAGCACCTGGCCGCCAGTACCCGCGCCGCCGCCCGCTACCTGCAGCGCAACAACGCCGTGCTGCACAACTGGCTGAACGCGCTGCTGAGCTACTACACCGGCCCGGCCGGCGTGAAGCCCTACACCCTGCCCACTGACGCCGACGCCACCCAGATGGCCATCACGGAAACGACTTCGCCCTACGTGCTGATGTTTCTGGCCCACAAGCTGGCCTTCGAACCCTACTGCGGCCAGAACCCGCGGCCGGCACTGCGGCTGCAGGAGTTTCCGGCCGTGGCCGGGCAAACGCTCTACGACCAGGCCCTCGCGCTGCACGTCGACTCGGCCGCGCTGGCTACGCACAACCACTGGCTGCTGGCCAGCACCGTACCGGCCGACAAGCCCTACACGCTCATCGTGCCGGTGGGCGACATCACCCAGGCCGCCGGCCTGGTGGCCAACCAGCGCCTGCAAAGCCAGGGCCAGCTGCTGAATATGCCCGCCGTGGGCGCTAATACGGCCGAAGTCCGCATCAACAACCTGCGCGCCCTGGTGGCCCTGCCCGGCGAAACCACCCAGGACCTGGCGCGCCGTGCCAATCAGCGCCCGCGCGACTTTTTGAAGCACAACGAAATGACGGGCTTCGATGCCGCCATTGCCGGCCGGCCCTACTTCCTGCAAACCAAGCGCGACGTGGGCCCCGTAGAGTACCACGTGCTGCAGCCCGGCGAGCGGATTTTCGACGTGGCCCAGAAGTATGGCATGCGCCAGAAGGCCATCTACGCCAAAAACCGCCTGGCCCGCACCGACGAGCTGCGCCCCGGCCGCGTATTGTGGCTGCAGCACACGCGCCCCCGCGAAGTAGCTCCCGAATACCGCGACCTCGCCGAAAGTGCCCGCTTGGAGCAGCCCTCGGCTGCTGCCGTGGCCTACACCGACGAACTGGTGGAGCAGGCCAATGAAGCCGTGGCCATCCCCCGCGCCGCCGGCACCGAAAGCGGCCGCACCAAAATCAAGGTGAAAGTGAAAAATGCCGACGGCAGCGAAACCAAGCGCGTCATTACCACCGCCCCCAGCGAGCCGTCCGCGCCCGCACGCGCTGTGCCCGCCACGCCGGCCCCCA
>NZ_BAAGZM010000770.1:0-1705 GCF_054778495.1 Hymenobacter agri | reverse complement strand
CGGCTGGGCCCGCGGAGCGGCGGCCCGCCGGCGCGCGTTAAAAAACACGTTAAAAAAAACCGGACATCTAGTAAAAAGCTGCCGCCCGGCTACCACACGTAGGTACCCGCCGAATTGCTGGCCAGCGCCGTAGCCACGGTTTTGCCCTTGTATTCGATGTTGAACTGCAGGGGCGAGGTGCTGGTGTTCAGCACCAGCAGCACTTTTTTGCCGGCCGGGGTGCGGAAGGCCACGTTGGGCAGGTTGGTGGGCGCGTTGGTATCGACGCGCACCGAGCCGGGGCGCACAAACTTGCTGGCGTGGGCTACGGTGTAATAGGCCGGGTTGCGCGTCACGCTGCTGCCCGATACCGTGACGGCGCCCAGGCAGTCGGTGCAGCCGCCGGCCGTGCGCGGGCCGTAGGTGGCGTCGCTGGCCAGGTTCCACTCCAGCACGTTTTTGGCCCAGTTGCGGGTGGCGCCAATCTCGAGCTCACGCATGTGGTTCGGGAAATCGGTGAGCAGGTTGCCCGGTGCCTGCGTCCAGAATTCGGTGAAGTAGACCCCTTTGCTGGGGTACGCACTGTGCACTTGGTTGAGCGCATTTTCCAGCGAGCCGCCGTAGTTGTGAAAGGCCGAGCCCTCCACGTAGGGCCGGGCGGCGGCGTCGTTCAGCACGGCCAGCGGGTAGTTGGGCTGGTCGGGGTTGTGGTCGTAGGCGATGATTTTAGTGCTCAGCCCTGCCGCCGCAAAGGCCGGCCCGATGTTGTTTTTGATGAAACTGGCCTGTTCGGCCGCGCTCATCAGCATGCTGGGCTCGTTGTAAGGGTTCAGCGGCTCGTTTTGCAGCGTCACGGCGTCGATGGTGATGCCCTCGGCGGCCATTTGCTGCACGTATTTCACGAAGTAGCGGGCGTAGGCGTCGTAGTACTGCGGCAGCAGGGTGCCGCCTTTGGCCGCGCCGTTGCTCTTCATCCAGAGTGGGGCCGACCACGGCGAGCCCATGAGTTTGATGTTCGGGTTGATGGCCAGAATCTGCTTCAGCACGGGCAGCAGGTCGGTGCGGTCGGGCGCGAGGCTGAACTGGGCCAGGCTCACGTCGCCGGGCACGTCGTCGTAGCTGAATACCCGGTCGCTGAGGTCGGAAGCCCCAATGCTCAGGCGCAAATAGCTCACGCCCAGCCAGGTGCTGTCGGTGGCAAACAGCTCGCGCAGCAAATCGGCCCGGCTGCTGCTGCTCATGCGGTTGATTACCGTGGCGCTGCCCCCGGTGAGGGTGTAGCCGAAGCCGTCGATGGTTTGGTAAGTGCGGGTGGTGTCGAGGGTAATGGTCGGGAAGGAGTTGGTGGTGGGCCCGAAATTCAGCACGTTGCGCTGTCGGGCAAACAGGGCCGTGCGGTCGGTATTGGTGAGCCAGAAAGCTACCTGCGAGGGGCCCGTGGGCGTGACGACGACGGGCGGCTTGGGGCCGGGGTCGGGCGTGTCTTCTTTTTTGCCGCAGCCTGCCCCGGCCACCACAGCCGCCAATAAACACAAGCCAATGAAGGAATGACGATGCATCATGAGGAATAGAAAATAAAAGCCGGCGGCACCGCTTCGCAGCCGCGCCGCCGGCCGGGTGTACCTTATTCGACCACCACGCGGCGGCTGGTGAGCTCCGTGCCCACCTGCAGCTTCAGGAGGTAGATGCCGGCGGCCAGCTTTTGCAGCGGGGCCAGGGCGGCGGT
>NZ_BAAGZM010000769.1:0-1709 GCF_054778495.1 Hymenobacter agri | reverse complement strand
CCGGCCGCCGCCGTCTGGGCAATGTTCTCCACGAGGCCGGCCTCGCTCAGGTGGCCGGCTTCCAGCAGCACCATGTCGGCGGGCACGCGGTACTGGCTCACGGTCTGGTCGTTGGCGCAGCTGATGAGCGCATCGAGCAGCAGCAGGGGCGGGCGCTGGGGCAGCAGGCGCAGCAGGGCTTCTCCGGTGGCAATCATGCGGCGGTGTTCCAGAAATCGTAGTAGTTGAACCACTGCGTCGGGTACTGGCGCACCTTGGCTTCGAGCGTGGCGGCGTAGGCGGCGGCAATGGTGTGCACGGTGTCGTGGTGCCGGGTGCGGTAGCGCTGCGGCGGCGTGGCCGACAGCTGATAGTGCGTGGCCGTTTCCTTAAACGCGTACACGAACGTAACCGGAGCCGCAAACTTCAGCGCCAACAGAAACGGCCCTTCGGGGAACCGGGCCGGCGCGCCCAGGAAGTTTATATCCAGCGTTTTGGCACCGGGCATAAACCGGTCGGCGTGAATGCACACCAGCTCGTTGGCCGCCAGCGCGGCGTTGATTTGGAAGATGTGCGACAAGTCCTTCTGCACAAAAATGACCTGGAATTTCTTGTTGGCCGACTGTTGCAAAAACTCCTTGATGCGGGCTTCCTCGCCGTCGTACATCACAATGCTCACCGGCCGGTTCAGGCGGCTCAGCAGCTGGCCCGCAGCCTCCCAGTTGCCGGCGTGGGCGCTCAGCAGAATGCCGCCCTCGCCCTCGGCCACCAACTCGTCCAGATAATGGCTGCCATCGAAGGCAAACGTTAAAGCCGACTGCTGCCCGGCCAGCACCGCGAACTTGTCAATCAGCGTTTGCCCGAAGCGGAAGTAGTTGGCGTACAGCAGCCGCAGCGCCTTCGGGGCCGAGAAATGCAGCCGGCGGCGGTACAGCGCCAGAATGGGCCGCGAGCTGCGCCACGAAAAGCAGAAATAGTAGCCCGCCACAAACAGCAGGATGAAGTAGGCCGCCCGCACGCCCAGGTGCCGCACAAAAAACGCAAAAATGCGGTAGCCCGTCACCGTCGCCTGCGAGCGACCCTGCCAGTTACTCATCCAGCAGGCCGATTTTGGCGAAGATGTACTGGTAAAAGTCGTTGAAGGTCTTGATGCCGGGGAAATCCTCGGGCTTCACTTTAAAGCCGAAGTTGCTCTCCGTCATCACCACCAGGTCGATGTAGTCGAGGCTATCCAGGCCCAGGGTGGTGCTCAGGTTGGCCTCGGGCTGAATCGTGTCAATGTCTACTTCAAATTCTTCGGATAGAAACTCGTTGATAGTAGCAATAACCTCCTCTTTGGTTTTTACTGGTGCTTCCATTTTTTGATAATGAGCGAAGAATTGGTGCCTCCGAAACCGAAGGAATTAGATAAGAATGTGTCGATGGTAGCGGGGGTGGCCCGGCTGATAATGTTGAGCTTGGCCGAGTCGGCGTCGGGCGTTTCAAAGTTAATGTTCGGGGCCACAAATCCGTGCTCCATCATCAGCATCGAATACACGATTTCGCTGGCCCCGGCCATCCAGCACTCGTGCCCGGTCATCGACTTGGTGGAGCTCACCGGCGTGCGATGCTCGCCAAAAATCTCGGCAATGGCGCGGGCCTCGCTGGCATCGCCGGCCGGCGTGGAGGTGGCGTGCGCGTTGATGTAATCGATGTCGGCGGCCTGCAGGCCCGCGTCGGCCAGCGACTTG
>NZ_BAAGZM010000768.1:0-1714 GCF_054778495.1 Hymenobacter agri | reverse complement strand
CGGCGGAGGCGGTGGCTTCGGCGGCTTTGGGGGGGGCAGCAGCGGCGACGGCGGCGCCAGCGGCAGCTGGTAAAGCCAGTAGCGCGGGTAGTCGTCTGTCATTGCGAGTGGAGCATCCTGCGCACCGAGCAGACATGGGACGCGGCAATCCTTCCCTCATAACCGACAAGCCTGATAATGTGAAAGGCCCCGGCGCTACGCAGTGCCGGGGCCTTTTGCTTTTCATAGAACCACGTATTGCGCTATAGCAGCAGGTCACTTCGGGCGCCTGGGCGGGCGCGGCCAGCAGCCCGAGTCCGCCCAGGCGCCCGCAGCTTTTACATTCTGCGCAGTCCGGCCCCACCATCCGGCTCAACCTTTTGTCAGCGGGCACAGTATCAGGCTTACCGGGGCAGCTGCGGCTACCCGCTTCTTCTTCACCCCTTCTTTTTCTTTCAAGCCATGAATGCCTCCCGGTTTTCCCTGTTCCTCTTTTTGTGCGTGCTGGCCACCGCCCTCACCAGCTGCGAAGCCATCGGCGACATCTTTAAGGCCGGCGCCTACACGGGCATTATTGCCGTGTTCATCGTAGTGGCCCTATTGTTCTTCATCGTGAACAAGATGCGGGGCCCACGCCCCTAGTTTGCCTCCTTTGCCAAATGCAAAAAGGCGCGGCTCCCGATTGGGAGCCGCGCCTTTTCTTACTGGTTGCCGGCAGACCTATTTCTTGCTCGGCATGGTACCGATAATGTGGTCCCAAAGCGTGCTGCTCACGCCAAAGGCCACCTCGTCCTGCCGGTAGTGATGCTGGCTGTGGTGCGTCCACCACACTTTGAGGAAGTTTTTGGGCGGCGCGTAGGCGTGAATGGCGTAGTGCACAAACAGGTACATGGCGTAGCCGAACGTGAAGCCCGACAGCAACCCAAACGCGTACGAGCCGAAGCTGAACCGGAAGATGAAGAACAGCAGCGACGCCACGAACACCGTGATGATGGGCGGCATGGCCAAGCGGGTTTTATCCTTGGGATACTCGTGGTGCACGCCGTGCATGGTGTACTGGAACTTGGCCCGCCCTGGCGTGGTGGCCGGAATGTGGTACACGTAACGGTGCACCACGTACTCCACAAACGTGAAGGCCAGCAGCCCCAGCAAAAACAGCCCAATGGCCCCCAGCGCCGACATGAAGCCGTGCGTCAGGCCGTAGTACATGCTAATGATGCCGGTAGCCGCGAAAATGCTCACCGGCAAGGCGATGTGCGTGTGCGACAAGCGCTCCAGCACCGGATTTTTGAACAGCTGGGCCGAACCTTTGTGCTTGGGCCGCACGGGGGCGGCGTCGGTAGTCGGGGCCGGCGCTACGGCCGGCTCTTCGGTGGATACTGATTGCATAAGGTTATTGAGCGACAAACGAATCGAGGGGCAAATTTACGACGCGGGGGGCAATGTGCCGGGTCGGGCAAAGCCCGCCGCCGCCAGCCGCGCCACTACCGCCGGCAGCGTGCACGCCACTGAGCAGCGCACCCGCGCCTTGGCGTAAAACTGTTTTCGGGTAGCAAGGGTTTCGCGCAGCCAAGCTTCGGCGCCCCCGGCGGCCGCGATGAGCGGCCGTTTAGCGACTTCTTCGGGAGCCATGCGGGCAGCCAACTCGGCCACCGGCACATCGAGCCAGAGCGTGATGCCGGCCCGGTTGAGCAGTGCCATGTTGTCGTGAAAGCAGGGCGTGCCGCCGCCCGTG
>NZ_BAAGZM010000767.1:0-1718 GCF_054778495.1 Hymenobacter agri | reverse complement strand
CGGGTCATCCAGCCGCAGGCCGCCGGCAATGTTCAGGAACACGTCGTGCTGGCCCAGGCGCAGGCCAGCGCGCTTTTCGAGCACGGCCAGCAGCATTTGTAGGCGCTTGGCGTCGAAGCCCGTGCTGCTGCGCTGCGGCGTGCCGTACGACGTGGGCGACACCAGCGCCTGCACTTCCACCAGCAGCGGGCGGTTGCCCTCCAGCGTGGCCCCAATGGCCATGCCGCTCAGGCTTTCGCCGCGCTGCGAGAGCAGGATTTCACTGGGGTTACTCACCTGCCGCAGGCCGTCGCCCTGCATCTCGTAAATCCCTAGCTCCGACGTGTTTCCGAAACGGTTTTTGGTAGTGCGCAGAATGCGGTAGCTCATGTGGCGGTCGCCCTCAAACTGCAGCACGGTATCGACCATGTGCTCCAGAATTTTGGGGCCGGCAATGCTGCCATCCTTCGTGATGTGGCCGATGAGCAGCACCGGCGTGCTGGTTTCCTTGGCGAATTTCAGCAGCTCGGCGGTGCACTCGCGCACCTGGCTCACGCTGCCCGCGCCGCTCTCGACCAGCGTGGAGTGCATGGTCTGAATGGAGTCGATGACGAGCAGGTTGGGCTGCACCTGGTCGACCTGCCGGAAGATGTTCTGGGTGTTGGTTTCCGTCAGGATGTAGCAGTTCGGGTGCTGGCCGTCGGCCAGGCGCTCGGCCCGCATCTTAATCTGCGCTTCGCTTTCCTCGCCACTCACATACAGCACTTTGAGCTGGCGCATGCTGAGGGCAATTTGCAGCATGAGCGTGCTTTTGCCAATGCCCGGCTCGCCGCCGATGAGGATGATGGAGCCCGGCACCAACCCGCCGCCCAGCACGCGGTTCAGCTCGCCGTCGGGGGTGAGGATGCGGGGCTCGTCTTCGGCCAGAATGCTGTTGAGCGGCACCGACTTGGCGGCCTTGTTGAGGTTGCCGCCGGGCACGGTGCTGGCCGGCTTCCACTGGCCGGTGGTGGTGGCCACGGTTTCCTTTTGGACGACTTCTTCCACGTAGGTATTCCACTCGCCGCAGACTGGGCAGCGGCCTATCCACTTGGCCGATTGGGCACCGCAGGACTGACAGAAATAGACGGTTCTGGCTTTGGCCATAAACAGGGGTTATTTTCGATAGAATGGGAACAGTGACAAGGCCGGCAGCGGCAAAAAAGTTGCCTCCGAACCCAATTGCGCGGCCACTATCCGGCCCGACCGCCCGGCCGCAAGGTACGGCCGGAGCCAGCGGCGCAAGGTTCAACTTTATGCCCGGCCCACGGCGGTCCGATGCAAGCAGAACGGCCCCGCCGGTAAAAACCGGGCGGGGCCGCCAGAGGGTGGTGAAAGAATAGTAGTGTGGGGAAGCGGGGATGCGAACCGTGGGTGCGGTTTACGAGGTGTGTAGTTTTATTGCAGCACGACTTTGCGGGTGATGACCTCGCCGCCCACCTGCACGCGCAGGGTATAGAGGCCGGCCGCCAGGCCCTGCGTGCCGATTTCCTGCTCGGCGGCATTGCGGAGCGCCTGCTGGCGCACCAGCAGGCCTTTTTCCTCCAGCTTGCGCAGTGTGGCCAGGCGCTGCAGGGCCAGCTCGCCCACGGTATAGCTGGGGTCGATGGCCGTAACGTCGAGGCTCAGGCCGTATTGCTCATGGAAGCGCACCTGCACGCGCAGCAGCAGCTTCAGACCGGGGCGCAGGGGCTGGCCGG
>NZ_BAAGZM010000766.1:0-1720 GCF_054778495.1 Hymenobacter agri | reverse complement strand
GGCCCGGCGGGCCAGCAGCGCCTGCCGCGTCTGGTCGAAGCGGCGGTGCAGCTCGGCCACGAAAGCCAGCGCCGAGGGCGTCAGGATTTCGGCAAAAGCGGGCGAGTAGGTGCCCAGCACTTTCACCCGCTCGGGGGTGCGGTAGGTGGGCACGGGGGCGGGAGCAACGTCGGTGAAAGTCATGGCTTATGCGGTTAATGGTGGGAGGTTAAAAGCAAAGGCTTGTTTTTGATTGAGTAGCAGCAGTAACTCGGGCGTTCAGCCCCGCGCTTTGGGCCGGGCCTACCGCAAACATACACTGCGAATTTTATTTTACTAGCGAATATTCGCTAGTAAAATAAAATTCGCTCAACAACCCCATTTAGCTAACCGGACGTAGTTTCGCGAAAAGCAGCCCTGCGTGGGATATCGCCGGTTTATGCGGCCCATCGCGCAGGATTTCACTACCAGCCTTTTATTTCCCTTATGCTCAACCACGGCCAAGTCGTCCGCCTCATTTTTGGCCTGAAGCTGCGCGAACTGCGCCAGGAGCGCCGCCTGAGCCCGGCCGACCTGGCGCGGGCCTGCGAGGTGTCGGTGAGCTACCTTAATGAGATTGAGAAGGGCAAGAAGTACCCCAAGGCCGACAAGATTCTGAGTTTGAGCAAGGCACTGGACGTGCGCTACGACCAACTGACCTCGCTGGAACTGCCGCGCCGGTTGGAGCCCATCGGCGAGCTGTTGAATTCGAAAGTGCTGCAGGAGTTTCCATTGGAGATGTACGGCCTGGAGCCCGCCCGCTTGGTGGAGCTGATTGCTGACGCCCCGGCCCGGATGACGGCCTTCATCAGCACCATCTTTGAGATTGCGCGCAACTACGAGATGCGCCAGGAAGACCTGTTTCTGGCCGCGCTACGCTCGTTTCAGGAGATGCACGACAACTACTTCGAGGACCTGGAGCAGGACGTGCGAACTTTTGTGGGCAGCCACCAGCTCAGCACCGCCGCGCCCTTCGACCTCGGCCAACTGGAGCGCGTGCTGACCGAGGAATACGGCTATACCCTCGACCGCGAAACGCTGGGCCGGCACGCTGTGGCCACCCAGGCCCGGCTGCGAAGCGTGTTTCAGCCCAAGCACAAGCGCCTGCTGCTGCGCCCGGGCCTGAGCCGGGGCCAGCAGGCTTTTGTGCTGGGCCGCGAGGTGGCCTTCAACTACCTGAAATTGAAGGAGCGGCCCTACGTGAGCAGCAGCCCACAGGTGAATTCGTTCGATGAGGTGCTGAACAACTTCAAAGCCTCCTATTTCGCCGGGGCGCTGTTGATGGACGAAGAGAGCCTGCTGCGCGATTTGAAGAAGTTTTTCGGGGCCAAAAAGTGGCAGCCCGAATTGCTGCTGAACTTGCTGACGCAGTACGATGTGAGCCCCGAGATGTTTATGCAGCGCCTCACCACGCTGCTGCCGCGCCATTTCGGGCTGCAGAGCCTGTTCTTCCTGCGCTTCGACCAGGCCGACGCCACCGCCCCCTACGAGCTGACCAAGGAACTGCACCTGGCCCGCCTGCACAACCCCCACGGCAACGAGCTGAACGAGCACTACTGCCGCCGCTGGGTGAGCCTGCGCCTGCTGGCCGAAGCCCGCGCCCTGCCCGTGCCCGATACCGCCGAAGCGCCCGTAACCGTGGCTGGTGCCCAAAAATCCCGCTACCACGGCACCGACGACGAGTACCTATGCTTCACGCTGG
>NZ_BAAGZM010000765.1:0-1721 GCF_054778495.1 Hymenobacter agri | reverse complement strand
GCCCCCGGTGGGCCGAACCCCAACGTGCGGAATTACCTCGACCAAATTCATTTCAGCTCCTAACAATGGCCCTCAAACTCACTTTCGCCCACGATTCGGCTCTACTGAATCAGCACGCGCTGCCGTCGCAAACCCTCTACGTGCGGGCCGGTGGTGTCATCGCCAACACCATTACCAACACCGGCTACCTCCCGCTGGCTTATAAAGTCATGGACGAGAACGGCCAGCCGTCCGGTGACTGGCTGCAGGGGCTGGGTCAGGCGCTGCCCGCCACGGCTCCCATCATGCGGCCGCGCGAACTGATGATGCAGGAAAATACCACGACCTACCGCCAGGCCTACGCCGTGGCCAGTGAGTACCTGCACCAGTTTTTCGGCGACCAGGCCACCGTCGAAGACCTGCTGTGAGCTTCAATCCGTGGCGCCTGCTGCGCTGGCTGCTGCTGGCCGCCGCCGTGGGGCTGCTGTGCCGCAGTTGCCCGGCCTGCGTGCTGCCTTCCTTTTAATTCTACCATCCCCCGCCCATGCTTGCCTATCTCCCCCTCTGTTTTTCCGCCCTGAGCCTGCTGGCCGTGCTGCTTCTGGCCGTACGCCGCGAGGTGCGCGAAGACGGCATGACGCCCGCCCAGCGGCTCAAAAAAAACGAGACCCGCTTAGTGGAGCACGACGTGCTCCATACCGGCCACACCCAGGCCCGTGAGTTACTGGCCGCCACGATGCTGGCCGAAATCAAACGCGTGGAAGCCGATGCCGACCGGCGCTGCAAGGCCCTGGAGCAAACGGCGGGCAAGGTGGGGCAGCTCGAGGTCAGCATTGCCACCATGCAGGCCGAACTGAAGCGCCTGCCAGACATGGAGCGCAAAATCGACCACCTTACCACCATGCTCACCGAATTCCTGGCCCGCAAATAATTCATCCTTCATTTTTCTGCTCATGCTCCGCAAAACCCTCCCCTACCTCCTCTTCTTTGCGCTTGGCCTGCTCATGCTGGCTGGCGCGCAGTTCTTCCCGCAGGCTGTGACCTGGCTGTACAAAGCGGCTGCTGCGCCGGGGCCCGCTGCCAGCGGCGCCGAAGTAGCCGCCGGGCAGCAGGCCAGCGGCTGGGTACCGTCGGCCATGGTAGCCTCGAAGTTTATCACCTTCGCCGGCGCTTACCTGCTGGCCGTGCTGCTGCCGTGGGTGGTGCAGCACCTGACGCACCCCATTCCCACGCGCTGGGCAAAGGTGCGCTACAGCAAGCAATTCGCGCTGCTGCCCTCCGAACGGCAGTTTGCCGTCAACAATCACCTGCAGCTCGTCAACGTCATTCGGGCCGCCGCGGCCCTGCTCTTCGCGGCGTTGGTGGTATGAGAAAGCTATTAGCTATTAGCTGCCTGCTGTTAGCTATTAGCTTACAGCTGCACGCCCAGACCTGCGCCCTGCCCTGGCTCGCTGCCCGCCTCACGGCCACCGAGTCGACGGGCTACAACCGCGGCCCGCTAGTCGACAAGATTATTGTGGCCGGCGGCGGTAATCCCTACGTGCGCAAATCGCCAGAATGGTGCGGCTTCACGCAGGCAGCCGCCAACCGGGCCTGTGGCAAGCCGATTCCGCGCAACGGCATGCAGGGCGCAGCCGCCGCCTGGTTCCCGCTCACCGGGCCGGACGCCCGGCGCACGGTTTTTTTTCGGGGCAAGCGCGGCAGCATCGACAGCATCCGCGTGGGACAGAAAGCCGGCTTCG
>NZ_BAAGZM010000764.1:0-1724 GCF_054778495.1 Hymenobacter agri | reverse complement strand
GGCCGGGCCGCGCCCGCAAAGTACGGGCCGCCCCGCCGAACCTGAAAGCCCCGTCTGCGGCCAGCCGGCCCGGCCGGGAAATCCGACCAAAAAAACAGAGGCTGGCCGTTGCAGCGGCCAGCCTCTCAGCACAATTTCACACGCACACTTCTTCTTGATTTACAAGGGAGCAAGATAGCGCCAACTTTCCAGAGTCGCACCATGCCCGCCTACAAAAAAGCTTTATTCGCTCGAGTCCTGCACCAGAGTCATCACCCGGCTCAGGCAGTGAGTGCCGTAGCCGGACGCGGCCTGCAGCTGGTAGGGGTAGTCGCCCTGCGGCAGGCACAGCCCGCGCAGGTTCAACTGGATGTGGTGCTCGCCGCTGCTCAGGCCCTTGCGCACCACGGCGGCCATTTTGCGGCCCAGCAGGTCGAAGATTTCGAGGCGCACATCGGCCGGGTACAGCAGAGTGAAGGGAATGCAGGTTTCGCCTTCGTGCGGGTTGGGCGCGTTCTGGCTCAGAATGAGCGGGGCAACTTCCCGGTCGGCGTAGCGGTGCGGCGGCAGGTTGGCCAGCCGCGGAAACGGCAGGGCACTCAGCACCTGCGCGGCTAGCTGGTTAGACGTAGAGGTAACATCCATGCGGAAAAAGGATAAGCGTCAGCAATGGGCAAGCTGGGTAGTCGCCAGGGAAGCAATTTTTATATAAATAAAGTGACACTCGGGCGCGGTGCAGTCCACAATTCGGCGGATTGCGCACCCCGCTCGGCGAATATCGCCTGGGCCGGCGCGAACGGGCTGGCCTGCCCGGGCCCGCCGCAGGCCCGTGCGGCTGCAGGCCGCCATTCGGCGCGGAAGGATGCCTAGGCTATTCTCATCGCGACAGCTGCTACAGCCGCTTCAGGCCCGCCGTGGCGGCGGCATCGCCGGGGCGAATGAGCAGGGCTTTGGTGTAGAGGGCGCGGGCTTCGGCTTTTTTGCCGAGGTTGAGGTAGGCCCAGGCCAGCGAAAGGTTGGAATCGTAATCGAACGGGTAGAGGTTGACGACGCGCTCGAAGTAGCGGGCGGCCTGGGTGTAGCTCTTGCGATTGAGGAAAATAATGCCCGTCCAATAGTTGGCCTGCGTATTCTGCGGGTCGATTTTGAGGATGCTTTCGTAGGTTGCCAGCATGCGGTCGACCTGGCCCAGCGCGTTCAGGGGCTTGATGAGGCCGAGCTTGGGCTCGATGGCGTACGGGCGTTGCTCGACGGCTTTTTGGTAGTGAGCGGCGGCGGCGGTGTAGTTTTTGGCCAGAAAATAGAGCCAGCCCAGACGCAGGTTCTGCTCGTAGGTGCCCGTGTAGATGGCCCGGATGGGCGCGATGGCCTCGGCGTAGTCGGCCTTGGCCTCGGCCGAATAGCTGCTGGAAAAAGCCGCCGACTGCTCGGCCTGGGCCCAGGCGCCGGCCGGGGCAGCGCCCACAAGCGTGGCGGCGAGAGTCAGCTTTACCAGGTCCATGCGAAGGTGGTGCTTAGGGATTGGAGCGAATAGTAGCGGCCATCGAAAGCATCGCGGCGGCGTTCGGCACTGGCGGCCAGGCGCAAAGAAAACTGCTTCGGCAATAAAAACAGCACGCTGGCGCCGCCGCGCTCGCGCATGGGGTCGAGCAGGTTATACACATACATGCCGTCGACCTCGGCCAGCACGGGCACCAGGCCCAGGCCGCCGTAGGCTTCGAGCCACACGCGGCGGTGCAGCCGCC
>NZ_BAAGZM010000763.1:0-1731 GCF_054778495.1 Hymenobacter agri | reverse complement strand
AGGGCCAGGTCTGCGGCCGGGGCACTCAGGGCAGCGCCGCCGGGGTAGCTGGCATCGAGCGAGCCGTCTGGATTGAAGCGCGCCAGGGCTGCAATGGGCTGCCCATTCACTTCGCTGAAATTACCCCCGGCCAGCAGCTTGCCATCGGCCTGCAGGGCCAGACAGCTCACCGCGCCCGGCACCTGGAACGTGGGTTGAAATGTGGGGTCGAGGGCGCCGGCGGCGTGGGCCTGCACCAGGGCGTAGCGGCTGCTGGGGCCCAGCACTGTATAGTTGCCGGCCTGTAGCAGGCCGCCGGCGCTCAGCAGCGTCAGGGAGAAAATATTGAAGCCCGGCCCGGCGCTTGCCTGGTAGGTGGCATCGAGCGAGCCGTCGGCATTCAGCCGGATTACCGGCCCATAGGCTGCCGAGTGATTCGCCAGCAGAATTTTGCCATCGGCCTGCACGGCCATGGCGTCGCCGTGAAAGGAGTAAATACTGCCCAAGCCAAAAGCCGCCGGCGCCGAGAAGCTGTTGTCGGCAGTGCCGTCGGGCAGCAAGCGCGCAAGTGCCCGCTGCCCCGTGCTACCGACCGACGACACGTAGCCGGCCACCAGAATACGTCCGTCGGGCTGCACGGTAATGTTGTCGATGCTGCTGCCGTTGCTCAGCGCCAGGCTGGGGTCGAAAGTAGCATCGAGGGTGCCGTTGGCGTTGAGGCGCGCCAGGCCGTGGCGGGCCGTACCATTGTAGGAAGTAAAATAGCCGTTCACCAGCAGCTTGCCGCCGGGCAGCGACACGGCCCCCACCACGTAGTCGTTGGGGCCGCTTCCCCCGGGGTTAAACGTGGCATCGACCGCGCCCGTGGCGTCGAGACGCGCCACGCCGTTGGCCGGCACCCCGCCGAACCGGTCGAACAAACCCGTCACGAGCACCTGTCCATTGGGCAGGGGCAGCGTAAAATCGACCGAGCCCAGGCTGCCG
The DNA here is from genome assembly GCF_054778495.1 of Hymenobacter agri. NCBI lineage: Bacteria > Pseudomonadati > Bacteroidota > Cytophagia > Cytophagales > Hymenobacteraceae > Hymenobacter > Hymenobacter agri. The sequence goes on along the minus strand of NZ_BAAGZM010000763.1, from coordinate 768 downwards.
GGCTGCACGGTAGTAGGGCCCATGCCCACATCAAAGGACGCATCGGCCGAGCCGTCGGCGTTGAGGCGCAGCAGGGCCGTTCGATTGAGGCCGCCCGCCGTGAGGGTGGCGCCCGTGAAGGAGGTCAGCAGCAGCTGGCCATTGGCCTGCAGCGCCACGCGGTAAACCGGGCCCACCTGCCCAACATTTTGCTGAAATACGGCATCGATGACGCCACCGGGAGTGAGACGTACCAGCTGCGCCGACGCGGCCCCGTTGGCCCGCGAAAAGGTCCCCACCACCACGCGCTTGCCATCGGGCTGCTCCAGGGCCGAAAATACCGTGCCGGGGGCGTAGAAGGTGGCCCTGGCAAAGCCCGCATCCAGACTTTGGGCCTGGGTGCGGGCTGACGGTGCAAGGCACAGGCCGAAGCCAATAATCAGAATGAAAAATCGATACAAGTGATAAATACGATAATAGTGAGCTGATTTTCAGCGAACATATAAACGAACAGCTGGTAGTACGGCCGATGCCCGGTCGGCGATGCGCGCGGTGGCCGCGTACTCGTTGGGCAGCAGGCCTGCGCGGTTAAAATGCCAGAAAAAAAGGACGAACCGGCTGGTTCGTCCTTCTCAATTGTCTTAAACCAGTTGCGGAGCTGGGCGGCTACTGCACCTGCACGCGGCGCACCACGGCGCCTTCGGCATACTGCACGCGCAGCAGGTAGGTGCCGGTGGGCAGGCCGGTCACCGACAATTCGGCCCCAGCTGGGCCGCTGAGCGCCTGCTG
>NZ_BAAGZM010000762.1:0-1734 GCF_054778495.1 Hymenobacter agri | reverse complement strand
TCGACGCGGGCTTCGAGGCGGGGGTCCATGGCTTCGTCTTCGGGGGTGGCGTAGCGCAGGCGGTAGCCGGCGGCGGTGCGCAGGCCGAAGCCGCGCGGGTACCGGTCACTCACCGTCACGGGCAGCTTGCCGGTGGCCGCGATGCCGCCGAAAATGGCCTGAGCGGTAAGATTCTGGGCATTTGGGCTTTCCTGGTAGGCCATGATGACGGCTCCGGCGCGGTCGAGGTCGCGCACCTTAGCCACGGCGTAGGCCGAGCCGAACACGCTGAGCACCAGTTGCTGCTTCTGGTCGGCAAGCTCGCGCAGCAGCATGTTATCCTCCGGCGTGATGCCGAAGCTGGTGGCAGGCAGACGGCCCAGGTTCTGCAGGCTTACCAGAATGAGGTTGTAGGGCTTGAGCGCGGCGCGCAGCTTCGTCAGTTCATCGAGCGAAGGCGTGCCGCCCACGTGGAAGTGCGCGGCCGGCGCGTAGTCGGCCACGGCCCGCTGGAAGTCGGTGGTGTCGCGCGGCGAGCCGCCCAGCACCAGCGTGGCAATGCGCAACGTGTCGAGGCGCTGCAGGGGCAGCAGGTTTTTCTGGTTGCGCAGCAGCGTGATGCTCAGCTCGGTGAGGCGGTGGCTGAGGTACTGGGCGTGCGGGCCGTTAAGGTCTTCGTAGAGGTTTTTAGTGTCAATCGGGCGGTAGTGGTTCAGGCCGGCCCACTGCTTGAGGGCCAGCACGCGGCGGCAGTGCTCGTCAATCTGCTGCTGCGAAATGCGGCCGCTGTCCACGGCGGCGCGCACCATTTTCAGCGCCAGTGGCACGTTCTTGCTGAACTCCAGAATGTCGTTGCCGGCCATGATGGCGCGCACGTCGGCCTCGCCGGGCGGAAACTTTGAGATGACGCCCTTCATGTTCATAGCATCCGTGAAAATCAGCCCTTTGAAACCCATTTCCTTGCGCAATACCCCTTCAATAATCGGCTTGGAGAGCGTGCTCGGGCCGCTCACCGTGTCGAGGGCGGGCACATTCAGGTGGGCCACCATCATGCCGCCCAGCCCGCCCGCGATGAGACTGCGGAAGGGCGGCAGCTCCAGCGTGTCGAGCCGGTGGCGGTCGACGCGCACGGTGGGCAGGGCCAGGTGCGAGTCGGCATCCACGTCGCCGTGGCCGGGGAAGTGCTTGGCCACGGCCAGAATGCCGTTGTCCTGCATGCCGCGCATATACTGGCGGCCGTCGCGGGCCACGGCGGCCGGGTTTTCGCCCCAGCTGCGGAAGCCGATAACCGGGTTGGCGGGGTTGTTATTCACATCGACCACCGGCGCGAAGTTGACGTGCATGCCCAAGCGCTTGAACTGCCGGGCCACCTCGCGGCCCATGTCGTAGAGCAGGGCCGTGTCGGTTTCGCCGCCCAGGCTCATCTGATATGGGAATTTCACCACGCTATCCAGGCGCATGCCCACGCCCCACTCACCGTCGAGCGCCACTAGCAGTGGCACGCGGCTCTGGCTTTGGTAGCGGTTTAGCAGGCGCGCCTGCCGGCCTGGCCCACCCTGAAAAAAGATGAGCCCGCCAATGCCCGACTGCTGAATGAGGGCCGAAATGGAGTCCTCATCGATGCGCTTGCGGTTGGAGTAGGCGGCCACCATGAACAGCTGCGCGGCCCGCTGGTCGGGCGTGAGGGCGCGCATGAGACTGTCGACCCAGCGCGAGTGCAGGTAGCGCGTGAAGGCTGGCGCGCCGGGTGCCGGC
>NZ_BAAGZM010000761.1:0-1735 GCF_054778495.1 Hymenobacter agri | reverse complement strand
CGCCGACATCCGCCCGGCCGCCGACTCCACGGCCGCCCGCCGCACCGCCCGCTTCCTCAAGCCCCTGCGCAAAGACGCTGCTCTGGCCGAAGCCGTGGCCGTCATCAACGACGAGGTGAAGCAGTAGCCGCCGGCAGAATTGGAGTAACTACGGAAACGCCCCCATCGCGAGTGTCGCGGCGGGGGCGTTTGGGGTTTCAATAATGCAGAAAAGCCTTCAATTGCAGGTATAGCCACGCTTATGGAGCGCTTCTCTCATAAGAAGGTCAGTCTTTGATTTTCCGGTATAAAATCCGAGGTGTTGCAATGTGCTGGGTAGTTCTTGCTGTATAAATTGGTCAAATTCTATTTTGGTATTATATAGAACTAAAGATGCTAATGCGGGTAGGTTTATTAATCCTATTAATGTGTCAAAAGTCTTGCAATCCAATACGCTCAAATATTCTAGGTGAGCGAATTTGATAGGAAAATTGAGTTCACGCAATTGAATTTGATTTTCTATGACAAGCTTTTTCAATTTTGCGAATCTAGAGAGGTCGCCAAGGTCATTGAATCCGCGCACTTGAACTAGCTGTAACTGCTGAATAGAGCAATTGGCTATTTCATTGATGTTATCTCGGCTGCCTAGAATCAAGTCCAGCCTTTTAAGCTTGATGAGACTATTTACAAATTCAAGAGGCGTTTTCTTGATGCGATAGAGATAGAGGGATTCTAGTTTGGAAAGTTCTCCAACCGTGTCAATATGCTTTGTTTGATTAGCAATCCTTAATTCAATCAGGCTAGCGTAGCTGTGTAAATGTTGAAGGTTTATATTATTGGTTCTGGTTTCGCCAATTCCTAATACTTGCATGCGTTTGAAGTTTTTGCTGGCCAGTATTTCTGGTTGATTTAGTTCAAAAATGCTTAAGTCTAGCTCTTCGAGTTGCTGTAATGCTGATAGTGCATCAACGTGCTCTACTTTGTGGCAGTCGATGTACAGACACTTCACCGCTGGGAGTTGTAGGAGAACGGTACAATTAAAAGAGCCATGATAATGCCCGTAGAAACGAACGCAAAGATTTTTATCATGCTTGCTACATAGCTCATTTAACTGAGAAAGTGTTTCTGCTGTGTAGGAGTTTGTTACAAACTGCACAATGACTTGTTTTCCGGCATTCAACTCCGACTCAATTTCAGATTTGTCAATGGTCGTTGTGCAATTGATACGGATAAAAGAGACCATATTTTTTGTGACTGAATTTTATTCTGGACTATGCAGCAAGTTACTCAAGCTACTGCCGTAAGGCCGGAGCCTGACCGGACTTACAAAAATCGAACCTGCCCAAACGGCACCCCGTCCGCCCTCCTCCAAATCGAACCTGCCCAAACGGGACGCCGTTTGCCCACATCCAAATTGAACCTGCCCCAACGGCGTGCCGGTTGCTCTCCTCCAAATCGAACCTGCCCGAACGGCGTGCCGTTTGCCCAACTTCGGATTGCAGGAGCCCGGGCGGGAAGCGGCAGCATGGCGTTGGAAAACCGAAGAAAATGAATAGTTTGCGGCGCATTCATTCTTCACCTTTTCCAACCCATCACTTTACCCATGATGACCCCATCTACCCCCGGTGCCGAGGGCACCGCCCCGGCCCCCAAAGCCAAAAAGAAGACCAAAGACGTGATTCCGGCCGGCGAGCTGGAGCTGGCCACCCTGGGCCTGGCCGCCGCCGATGCCTGGGACGCCTCGCCGCTGCCGGCC
>NZ_BAAGZM010000760.1:0-1736 GCF_054778495.1 Hymenobacter agri | reverse complement strand
GTGCCGCTCACGCTGCGCTACTTCGTGAAAGGGCGCCTCACCTGGCGGCCCCACCTGGACATTCGGGCCAACGCCACGGGCCGCACCCTCGACTTCGTGACCACCGGCCAGCTCCGCAACCGCACCCGGATGAACTGGTCGCGAGTGCGCGTGGTGCTGCTGCGCTACCCCCTCGATGAGGAAGTGTCGCGCCCCGTGCTCACGCCCTGGGAGCTGGATTTCCGCGAGAACAACAACAGCACCGAGGGCGAGGGCCGCATCGATGCCTTCGTGGTGCGCGGCACTGCCAAGGGCCAGCCCGCCGACCAACTGCAGAGCAGCCGCTACGAGGTGCCCGAGCTCATCAGCCTGCCCGCCGCGGGCATGCGCGAGCTGGTGCTACCCGCCGTGCAACTGCCCGGCCAGCCCGAGTACCTGGCTGTACCGCGCGTGTCGGAGCACGCCATTCTGCAAACCAAGGTGTCGGGCTGGCAGGGCCTGCAGCTGGCCGACCGCGCCGCCGTGTACCGCCAGGGCATGTACGTGGGCGAAACCGAGCTCGACACCAAGGCCTACAACGACTCGCTGGCTGTGGCCCTCGGCCACGACGACCAGCTGGTGGTGGGCCGGGCCAAGCTCGAAGACAAAAGCAGCGATGTGGCCCTAAGCGACAAGCGCCGCACGCGCCTCACCTACGAGCTGAATGTGCGCAACCGCCATCCCGAAACCATCCGTCTGCGTCTGCTCGATGAGATTCCGATTTCGGAGGAAGCCAAAATCAGCGTCAAGCTGCTCAAGTCCAGCGGGGCGCAGCTGGATGCCCGCACCGGCATGCTCACCTGGCTGCTCACGGTGCCGGCCGGCGCCAGCCAGAAGGTGCAGTTCAGCTTCGAAGTCGAATACCCCAAAGACAAAGGCGTGGACCTCATCAACCGCGTGCAGATATCGAAAAATCCGAAGTTTCGGTAGGCTAACGTGGCTTTTTGCGCGGTTTTGCGTTGCGGACCGGCGCAGCTTCCTCACGCACGGCATTTATTTCATCGTACATCTGCTGCATCGCCGCGTCGCGGCTGATGGTGACGGTGTAGCAGTGCAGGTCGCGGCCTTCGCGGTCTACTTCCCCGTCGATGCTGACCGTGTACTGCAGGTTGGTGCAGTACGTATTGTAGGGCGAAACCGGGGCGGTTAGCTCGTTCGGGTCGCTGGGTGGGGCCGGGTGGCTGTTAAGTCCCTTAAAGCCGGCGGCCCGCAGTTGCTGGCGCAGCTGCACCACGCACGCAGTGCTGTGGACGCGGTAGATAAGGTTTTCCAGCAGCCGGTCGTGCGAATCGGCCTGGAAGACGAGGAAGGCATCGGTGCGCCGCGAGTAGCGTTTGTACGACCCCGGGTTGCCATCAATGTCGGGGTCATTTTCCCGCCACCGTACCCGCGCGAAGCCGCTGGCCCGCAGGATGTTGCCCGCCTCGCCGGGCGAGTCGTCATCGCCCTGAAAGTTGTTCGGGGTTTTCTCGGCCAGCACCAGCAGCTGGCGCAGCGTGAGATACTGGGCCTGCGCCCGACTGCCAGCCAGCAGCAACAAGGCAATGAGCAGCATTTTCATAACCGTTTCAGCACCGAAAATCAGCCCAATGCCTCGGCCAGCGCCTCTTTCACGCGGCGCAGGTCGCCGTCGGTCATGGCCGAGCCGCTGGGCAGGCACAGGCCACGGGCAAACAGGTCGGCGCACACGTCGCCGCCGTACATGGGCGCGGCGGCGA
>NZ_BAAGZM010000759.1:0-1746 GCF_054778495.1 Hymenobacter agri | reverse complement strand
CGCAGCCACGGTAGCCGGTCCTCGTCGTGCACGCTCATCGCGCCGCCCGACAAACCCGGCGGCAACCTCGACAACAAGGAGTTGGTGGCGGGCACTACGCTGTACTTGCCGGTGCACGCGGCCGGGGCGCTGTTTTTTGTGGGCGACGGCCACGCCGGCCAGGGCAACGGCGAAGTCGACATCACGGCCCTCGAAACCTCGCTCACGGGCACGCTGCAGTTTATCGTGCGCAAAGACCTGCACCTGACGCTGCCCCGCGCCGAAACGCCCACCGCCTACATCAGCATGGGCCTGAACGAAGACCTGACCCTGGCCGCCAAAGACGCGGTGCGCGAAATGATTGCCTTTCTGGTAGCCGAAAAGCACCTCTCGCGCGACGACGCCTACATGCTGTGCAGCGTGGCCGGCGACCTTGAGGTGACGCAGGTGGTAGACGGCACCCGCGGCGCGCACATGGTATTGCCCAAACGGCTGTTTGGTAAGGTAAAGAAGGGCAATAAGTAATTATTCGGCCGTCATGCTGAGCGTGTCGAAGCATCTCTACCGCGCAAGTAATTCATTTACTCTCTCGGTAGCGATGCTTCGACTGCGCTCCGCATGACGGCCTTTCAGTAGCAACAGGCAGAAAATCCAATACATTAGCAATCAATACACTGCAATCCGCCTTCCTTCCAGCTATGATACAAAAAACTCTGCTATTTCTCTTGTTGCTGGGTACTTCGTTTGCGGCCCGGGCGCAGGTCGACACGGTGCGGGCCAGCACGCTACCCGGCCCGCAGCTGGCCGAAAAAGCCTACAACAGCGGCCTGGTCAGCTTCAGCAAGCAGAGCTACCCGGCGGCGCTGGCCAGCTTCGACCAGGCCATTGCGGCCAGGCCCGACTTTGCGGCTGCCTACGCCAACCGCGCCGCCACCCGCTACGAGCTCAAGGAATATCCCGCCGCCCTGGCCGACTACGACCAGGCCCTGAAGCTGGAGCCCGGCAGCTACGCCAGCTACTTCGGCCGCGGCCGCACCCACGAGGCCCAGCGGCAGCTTGCCGAAGCTGACCAGGACTATTCCGAAGCCCTGAAAGCTCGGCCCGACTACGCGCCGGCCTGGTACAACCGCGGCGTGCTACGCTTCGAAAAAGGCGACTACCCGGCTGCCCAGGCCGATTTCGACGGTGCGCTGAAGGCCGACCCCAAGCTGGCCTACGCCTACCACGACCGCGCCAGCGCTCAGCAAAAGCAGGGCAACTACGCCGCCGCCGTGCAGGACTACTCGCAGGCCCTGGCCCTGCAGCCCGACCTGCTCTCGGCGCTGTTGAACCGGGCCACCGCCGAGCGCCGCAGCGGCCAGCTCGCCCAGGCCCTGAAAGACTACGACGCCTACCTGGCCCACAAAACCGACAACGCCCTGGCCTGGAACAACCGCGGCAACGCCCGCTTCGAGAACAAGGACTACACCGGAGCCATTGCCGATTTCAGCCAGGCCCTGCAGCTCGATGCCAAGTATGCCTACGCCTGGAACAACCGCGCGGCGGCCCTGCTCAAGCTGGAGAAATACGCCGATGCCGCCTCCGACGCCAGCCAGGCCATCAAGCTGAAACCCGACTACGCCGAGGCCTATCTGAACCGCGGCCACGCCCGCGAAATGCTGCGCCAAGCTGATGAGGCTTGTCAGGACTGGCGCAAAGCGGCCGCCCTGGGCCTGCCCGTGGGCAACAGCTACGCCGCGGCCGCACCCACGAGGCCCAGCGGCAGCT
>NZ_BAAGZM010000758.1:0-1752 GCF_054778495.1 Hymenobacter agri | reverse complement strand
GGCGCCCTCTCCAGCCGCGCTGCGTGACGATACCAGCGCCGGCTCGGCCCTGCGGGCGCTGCATCAGCCCGACACCCCGGGGATGGAGGCCCAGGCCGTGACGGCCAACCATTTCGACGTGGATGGCTTTGTGGGCGTATGGGCCCTGCTGCACCCGGAGCTGGCGCGGCAGCACGAAACGTTGCTGCGCATGGTGGCAACGCTGGGCGATTTCCGGGAGCTGAACTTCGGGCACCCGCTGGCCGGGCACGCCCTGCAGCTGGTCTGCTGGCTGAATGCCGAGGAAAAAGCCCGGTTTTATGAGCCTTTTGGGGCGCCGGCCCGCCGCCGCCGCGAAGACGAAGCTTCGGCCGAGAAGTTTGCCTGGTTTCTGCCGCGCTTCGCGGACGTGCTGCAACACCCGGAAGCGTTTCGGGCAGGGTGGCAGCCCGAGTACGAGCGGGTACAGGCCGCCGTGGACCGGATGCAGGGCCCGGCCACGCAGCGGCGGAATTATCCCGAAATCGGGCTGGCGGTAGTGGCTACGGCCGCGCCGGGGCCGTACTACGCCCTGTTCGGCCCTACGGCGGGCACCGACATCGTATTGAGCCTGTACGAAGGGCAGCGGTACGAGCTTGAGTATAAATACACGACCTGGATTGACCTGGAAAGCCGACCCACGCTGCCCCGACTGTCCCTGGCTCCGCTGGTGGCTCGCCTCAACGTGCTGGAAACCAGCGGCCGCACCTGGGCCGCCGACGGCGTGACCGATACGGGGCCGTTGCTCCGGTTGGCCGGCCGTAAGCTCGGTAAGGTAGAGCGGTACGCCGACCCAGACAGCCGGCCGATTTACGCTTCGTCCATTGCGCCGCAGGTAATGGAGCAGGAAGTGGTGGCGTTTTTCCGCGCCGGCTACGCAGGCATCAAGCCCAAGAAGTACTGGACTTGGGCCGAAGTGAAGGCCGTGTAGCTGCTGGGTTTTGGTTATTTGTTTTCGGAGCTGTTTTGGGCTTTGCTCAGCAATCACCAAACAACTCTAACAACCACAGCCAATAACCAAAACCTGGCCGTTACACGGCGCAATCGGTTTCGTCGCCGCGGCCATCTACGAGGTGCACGGTGCTGTTGCCGCCTGCCGCGGGGCGCACCCGAATCTGGGTGCCGATGCGCTCCTTGAGGTCGGAAACGTGCGAGATGATGCCAATCATCTTGCCCGAGTGCTGCAGGCGCTCGAGGGCATCGAGGGCGGTGTTGAGGGCGTCGGGGTCGAGCGTGCCGAAACCCTCATCGATGAACAGCGACTCGATGCGCGCTTTATGGCCAGCCAGCTCGCTCAGGCCCAGGGCCAGGGCCAAGCTCACCAGAAAGCTTTCGCCGCCCGAGAGCGAGGCCATGGGCCGCACGGTATCGGCCTGGTCGTGGTCGATAATTTGCAGCTCCAGGTTGCGATTGGGCGTTTTGAGGATGGTGTAGCGGCCGGTGAGCTGGCGCAGGCGCAGGTTGGCCAGCCGGGCTAGGTGGCTCAGCGTAAGACCTTGGGCAAACTGGCTGAACTTGTCGCCCCGCGCCGAGCCAATCTGCTCGCTCAGGTCCTGCCAGCGCTGCTCTTCCTGCTGGCGAAGAGTCATTTCGCGCAGGCCGGCCGCCAGCTGGGCGCGGGCCGTATCGTCCTGCAGCAATTGGTTGGCCACGGCGCCCAGCTTCTGCTGCAGCGTGCCCAGGTCGGCGTCCTGCCCCACGCTGTAGATGGTCGAAATGGTGCCCACAAACACC
>NZ_BAAGZM010000757.1:0-1759 GCF_054778495.1 Hymenobacter agri | reverse complement strand
GAGTGCAGGTGCGCCGGCTGCGGGCAGTATTCGCGTGCTCGACGGCCGCGGTCAGGTGCGCCTGACGCTGCCGGCCACGGGCTATGACCTGGTGGTCGAGGGCCCGTTCCGGATGGAGCTGCGCCTGCAGCCGCAGTAAAGCAGGGGAGGCAGCGTCCTTTTCACGCCCTGCCCCGGCTGGCACCTTTGCTGGCATGCCAGCAACTGACCCTTTATTATCGCCCGTCACGCTCTTTCCTACCGTGGAAGACTGGCTGGCCGACATGAATGCCCGCTTCGCCGCCAACCGCTACGGCCAGATTGATGACGCCGACTTGCGGGCCGTGTTCTCGGGCCTGGCCCAGGTGTTTGCCGACTGGCGCCATCTGAGCGTGAAGCGGGTGAAGGGCGCCCCGTACCCGGTGCCCTATACCGACAGCCTGGGCCTGGTCGCGCCCGAGTACCGCATCCTGGGCATGCAGGCCGTGGCCCTGAACGGGACCGACTCCGCCACCGGCGCTACGGGCGTGGTGGCCCCACCGGTGTATTACACGCTGCTGGCCTACAACGCCGGCGACGTGGATGCGCTACTGGACGTGGAGCCGGGCACCACGCTCACCCGAAAAGCGCATTGGGTGCTGGCCAGCGGTACGGATGAGCAGAAGATTGCCTCGTTCCCGGTGTTGCCACTGGAGGACGTGAACGTGTACAAAGGGGAGGTGTACCAGTACACCTTCCCCGGCGGCGAAACGCGCCTGCTGGAGATTATCGACGACATCACCAGCTTCAGCCACCCGGTACCGACCGGGCTCGACACCGACCCGAATTACCGCTCCTTTGCGCCGCTCACGGCCTCGTCGGGCTACGATGATAAGGAACTGCGCGCTGAGCTGGCCGACCACGAAGACCGCCTTCACACGCTGGAAGGCGACATGGTAGACCTCGAAAACGAGGTGGCGGCCCTCACCACGGACGACATTCCGGAGGGCCCGACCGGATTGGCGAAATACTTCACGCCGCTGCGCGCCATTGTTTCGCCTCTCATCGGCTACGCGAAGGCAACTGCCGCCCGCGCCATCACGGCGGCGGACTCCATCCGCACGGCCATTGGCCTGCTGGAAAAGAAGGCTGATGACAATGCTGCGGCTATCGGCAACACAACGGGCAGCGACCTGAGCAAAGGCGCGTGGAATCCGGTCACCAACACGCCGCCACTCTCGCCGCTGGCAGGCACCAAAGGGCAGTATTACAAGCTCTCGGCTGATAGCCCCGCACCGGTCACGACCACCATTCGCAGCAGCTTTTACGATACGTTGCTCGATGTGCAGAGCACGGCGGGCATTGTGGTCGGCATGCTGGCCAGCGGCGCCGGCGTACCGGCTGGTACGCGGGTGGTGCAGGTGAATGGGGCCAGCTCCGTCGAACTCTCGCAGCTCACGAACCTGCCGAGCGGCACGGCAATCACCTTCACCTTTGATTTTGCCGGGCAGTCGAGCATCGCCGCCGGCAAGTTCGTGTGGTTCAGCGGCACGGCCTGGGAGGTGCGCGATTTCGTGGGCGGCAGCGCATCCGGCCCCTGGCCGCCGTTCACCGACCCGGTGACCGACGATGTGAACAAGCTGTTCAAAGCCACGCTGCCGACCAATTTCCGCACTACCCCGGCCGAATACACCACCGATGGTGGCACCACCACCACCGTTGCCACCGAGGCCATGCGCAGCGGCAACGTGCTCAGCGCGCCGGTGGCCGGTAGCAAGGCGCCGGGCACGGTCGGCTGGCG
>NZ_BAAGZM010000756.1:0-1760 GCF_054778495.1 Hymenobacter agri | reverse complement strand
CAGCGCCCCCGGGCCGACTCGCTGGCCCAGCGCCGCTACGACATTGCCCGCGCCACCTACCTGCTGGGCCGCATCAGCCTGACGGATTTGACCCTGGCCTCGGTGGCCAAGGACGGGGCGCGCCGCGGCTACGTTTTCGCCCTCCGCGCCGGCTGGGTGGCCTATTATCGCCTGCGCGCCCTCACCTTATTCGATTTTGAAACGCAAACGCCTCTCCTGAAATAACGCCTTATGCAAACCGCTCCGACTTCCACCGCTTTCCAGCCCCAATCCGCCATGCCAACTCCTTCGCCCGTGCTACACCTGCGCGATATTGAAAAAATCTACCAGACCAAAACCATCGAAACGGTGGCGTTGAACCGGGTGAACCTCACCGTGAACCGCGGCGAGTTCGTGTCCATTATGGGCCCTAGCGGCTGCGGCAAATCGACGTTGTTGAGCTTGATGGGCCTGCTCGACGAGCCCACCAGCGGCACGATTGAGGTAGATGGCCGGCCCGTCACGTCGTACTCCGATAAGGAGCTGGCGGGGCTGCGCAACCTGAAAATTGGCTTCGTGTTCCAGAGCTACCACCTCATCAACGACCTGTCGGTGGTCGATAACGTGGAGCTACCGCTGCTGTACCGGCCCGGCCTGGGCGGGCGCGAGCGCCGCCAGCTGGCCCTCGCCGCGCTCGATAAAGTGGGCCTGAGTGCCCGCACCGGCCACTTTCCGGGGCAGCTCTCGGGCGGGCAGCGGCAGCGGGTGGCCATTGCGCGGGCCCTGGCCGGCGGGCCGGAAATCATTCTGGCCGACGAGCCCACCGGCAACCTCGATTCGGTGATGGGGGAGGAGATTATGGACTTGCTGCTGACGCTGAACCGCGAGCAGGGGGTAACCATCGTGATGGTGACGCACGACGAGCAGCAAGCCCTTAAGACCCAGCGACTGGTGCGGCTATTCGACGGCAGCCAGGTAGGGTAAAGCAGGCGCTGAAATGGCGAAAGGTATGTACATGGTACAAAAAAGTATGTGGCTGGCACAAACTCGCCACGGTACCGCGCTTCCGCCTGCAATCTCGCTCCTGCTGCTCCTTTAATCGACGCACAACGATATGCTACTCTCTTATTTGAAAATTGCCTGGAAGGTCTTGCAGCGGCGCAAGTTCTTCACCTTCATCAGCCTATTCGGCATCAGTTTCACGCTGATGATTCTGCTGGTGGTGTATGCCCTGTTCGACTACACGGTGGGGCCGCAGATGCCCGAGAAGCGCCTCGACCGGCTGCTGTTTTCCAGCGAGATGGTAATTCAGGGCGAGGGCACCGAGAACATGGGCCGCCCGAGCTTCTCGTTTCTGGAGCACCATATCCGGCCGCTGCGCACGCCGGAAGCGGTGTCCATCAGCTCGGGACCCGGCACGGTGGTGTCGTACGTGGGCAACGCCAAGCTAAAGCTCGACCAACGCTACACCGATGCCGAGTTCTGGCAGATGCTCGATTTCGACTTCGTGGAAGGCCGGCCCTACAACGCCGCCGAACAGCGCGCCGGGGCATTGGTGACCGTGCTCAACGAGAGCACGGCGCGGCGCTACTTCGGTACGGCGCGCGGCGTGGTGGGCCGCAGCATCGTGGCCGATGAAGTGCGCTATAAAGTGGTGGGCGTGGTGCGCGACGTGCCCGCTGCCCGCCGCTTCACCTACGCCGAGGTGTGGATGCCGCTGAGCACCAGCCCGGCCAACATCCACGACAGCGAGTACATGGGCTGGTGCCAGGCCATTTTGC
>NZ_BAAGZM010000755.1:0-1762 GCF_054778495.1 Hymenobacter agri | reverse complement strand
CAGCACGTCGAGCAAATCGGCCGCGTGGCCGGCTAGGCTGCCGTGGCGTTCGCGGCTGTACTCGCCCACCGCCGAGCCGCCGGTGCCTACCAAATCGAGGTGCACCACGCGGTAGTGGGCCTCAAAAGCCGGCAGCAGTGGCTGCCAGATGCTTTGGTTGCAGCCCAGGCCGTGCAGCAGCACCACCGCCTGCGGCCCGCGGCCCGAAACGTGCACGTTGCTGCGCGATAAAACGAAGGAAGGCGAATGGCTCATGGGAAAGAATAAACCAGGGTAGAAAAAAGGCCAGCCCACGGCTTTAGGGAAAGGCGGCGCAACAGGATTTTTCCAGAATTGGGAATTAATTCTTGATTTGACAGCGAGGCCGAAGAAAGAATATTTCGAGTGCCTGTGGTGAAATGATTGTTTTTAAGTGCCTTGTAGAATCGCAGTTGAGTTGCGAGGCCTTGGGAAGCCGCCAGCGCCACGCTGCACCCGATACAGGGGCAAAAAGGTTTCCAAAGCCAATCGGCAGACCGGCACCATACTAGTGCGCCCCGCCTTCCGGTACCGGCTCGTGGGAGCCAGCAACCGAAAAGCGGGGCGCGAAAAAAGCGGGTTAAACGCGGCTTACGTCGGCAACAAATCCTGCTTCAGAAAGGCGTCGATAGCGGCCAGCGTTTGCTGCGGGGCACTGAGGTGGGGGCAGTGTCCGCCGGTTTCAATCACGCTGATGCGACTGTCGGCCAGCTGCTCGTTGATGTAGTGGCCCACGGCCAGCGGGGCAATCACGTCGTGGGCCGACTGCACCACCAGCGTGGGCGTGTTGAGGAACGCCAGTTCCGGCCGCGTGTCGGACAGGAAGGTGACGCGGGCAAAGTGCCGGGCAATTTCGGGGTTGGTGCGCACGAAGCTGTTGGTGAGCTCCAGCACCAGTTCCGGCGATTCGTCGGCGCCCATCATCACCGGCGAAATGCCCCGCGACCAGCCCTGGTAGTCGGCGTCCATGGCCGCTAGCAGCTCGTTGATGTCTTTTTGCTCGAAGCCGCCGGCGTAGCCCTGCTCGTTGATGAAGCGTGGCGAGGGCGAAATCAGCACCATTTTGCGAAAACGCTCGGGCTCGCGCACGGCCGCCAGTACGCCAATCATAGCGCCCACCGAGTGGCCCACGAACACCACATCGTAGAGCGCCAGCGTGCGCAGCACGTCGAGCAGGTCGTCGGCGTGGCCGGCCAGGCTACCGTGGCGCTCGCGGTCGTACTCATCGAGCCGCGAGCCGCCGGCCCCCACCAAGTCGAGCTGCACCACTTGGTAGGTGGGCTCGAAGTGCGGCACCAGCAGGCGCCAGCTGGCCTGGTCGGCCCCCAAGCCGTGCAGAAAGACCATGGCGGGCGTGCCGGGCCCACTGGCCCCGGAAACGGTAACGTTGCTACGCTCCAGAATAGTAGTAGCAGAATAAGTCATAAGCAGTAAAAAAGGACAACAGCTATTTCGGGAGCCGAAAAAACGGCCACCACGGCTAAGGTAGCGAATGGCATTGAATGAATGAAAAATAGTAATAGTACTGGTATTGGGCTATATACCATAATGGCTGAATAATGGATGGTTAACTCGCTAAGCCGAACGAATCTTTGCCGCAACGCAGCGTATTCTTGCAGCTACATGCTACGCCTGCTCTGTTTGCTCTTACTGGCGCTGCCCGCCGTGGCCCAGCGCTTCGACGCCCGCCTGAATGCCCCGCCCGCCGGCTTCACCTGGCAGCCCTTGCCCGACGCCCGGGCGG
>NZ_BAAGZM010000754.1:0-1762 GCF_054778495.1 Hymenobacter agri | reverse complement strand
GGCCGAGGCGTCGGCCCTGCTGCCCAAAGTGCTGTACGCCGGTGCCATCACGGCCGGCCTGTGCGGACTGGCCTATATCGCCAGCTTCAGCTTCGATTTTGCCGCGCCCATTGATGGCGAGCTGACCAAGCAGGGCTTCACGCCCGAGCTGCTGAGCGCCCTGCGCGCCGACCGCGCCGACCTGCTGCGCAACGACGTGTGGCGCGGGCTGCTGTTCATCGGCGCGGCGCTGGGCGTGCTGTACTTTCACCTCAAAGGCACACTGAAAGTGGTGCCGGCCGCCGCCATTATGGTGCTGCTGGTGCTGGTCGATTTGTGGGGTGTGGACAAGCGCTACCTCGGCGAGAACAAGTTCCAGAGCCAGACCATTGCCGAGGAGTTTCAGCCCACCGCTGCCGACCAGATGATTCTGCAGGATAAGGGCCTGAGCTACCGCGTGCTCAACATGCAAAACCCCTTCAATGAGGCGCAAACGTCGTACTTCCACAAGAGCATTGGCGGCTACCACGGGGCCAAGCTGCGCCGCTACCAGGACCTCATCGAGCGGCAGATTTCAACCGGCAACCAGCAGGTGCTCAACATGCTGAACATGCGCTACCTCATCACCGGCGACGCCAAGCAGCCGGTGCAGCGCAACCCCGGCGCGCTGGGCAACGCCTGGTTCGTGAGCAGCCTCAAAACCGTGGCCAGCCCCGACGCCGAGATGGCCGCCCTCAACACCATCAGCCCCGCCACCGAGGCCGTGGTGGATGCCAGCAAGTTCCCGCAGCAAAAAGCGGCCACCTACGACATTGCCGGCTCCACCATCAGCCTGGCCTCGTACAGCCCCGACGAGCTGAAATACCGCGCCACCGCCGCCCACGACGGCCTGGCCGTATTCTCCGAAATCTATTACGCCGATGGTTGGCAGGCCTACCTCGACGGCAAGCCAGTGCCGCATTTCCGCGTCGACTACGTGCTACGCGCCCTGCCGGTGCCGGCCGGCACGCACACCATCGACTTCAAGTTCGAGCCCAAAGCCTACGCCGTGGGTAACGGCGTGTCGTTGGGCGCCAGCGTGGTGCTTTTGCTGGTGCTGCTGGGCGCCGTAGTATACGCCGTGCGCCGCAAGGAGCGCAGCGGCGACGAGCTGCCCGGCGAACCTGCGCTGGCGTAGGGCTGTTTTTCTGGGTATAAGGAAGAGGGGATAAGGAAGACGTTGTTTTCCTTATCCCTTTTTTTCGCCTGTTTCGATGAGTTCCATGCCTTCCCCGCACCCTCTTTTGCAGGAGCTACACGAGCCCGCGGCCACGGCGCGCGGCGTGCGGCTGCTGCTGTGGCGCGACGACCTGGCTCATCCCGACCTGCCCGGCAACAAGGCCCGCAAGCTGAAATACAACCTCGCCGCCGCCCGGCAGCAGGGCCAGCGCACGCTGCTCACTTTCGGCGGGGCCTATTCCAACCACATTGCCGCCGTAGCCGCCGCGGGCCGTCTGTTCAACTTCCAAACCATCGGCCTGATTCGTGGCGACTTGCCCGCGCCCGGCGCAGTCCTCAACCCCACGCTGGCCCAGGCTGCCGCCGATGGCATGGCCCTGCACTACCTCGACCGCAGCACCTACCGCCGCCGGAATGACTCCGCGTTTCTGGCCGAAGTTCAGTCGCAATACGGCCCGGCCTACGTGCTGCCCGAGGGCGGCACCAACGCGCTGGCCCTGCCCGGCTGCGCCGAGCTGGTAGCCGAAATCCGGCAGCAAGTGGCCTTCGATGCGCTGGCCGTGGC
>NZ_BAAGZM010000753.1:0-1763 GCF_054778495.1 Hymenobacter agri | reverse complement strand
CGCGCTGCTGGTGCTGGCCAGCCAGGGCAGGGCGGCTGGCCGCCAGCTCAGGCTGGCTTCGAGGCCGTAGAGGCGGGCGGCCGCCTGCTGAAACTGATAGGTCGCGTTGCCCGGTACCACTACCACCGGCTGCCCGGCCGCATCCTGCAGACGGGCCTGGTAAATGAAGTTCTGCACGTAGTTGTGGAAGATTTCCACGCTCACATCCAGTGTGGGCTGGTGCCAGAGCGCGCCCACGTCCTGCTGCCAGCTAAACTCGGGCCGAAAGTCGCGGTTGCCCAGATACACGATGTGCGCGCCGGGGTCGAGACCGTTCGAGCCGATTTCGGGGATGTTGGGGGCGCGGTAGCCGCGGGCCAGGTTGGCGCGCAGCGTTAGCTGTTCGGTGGCCAGCCAGCTGCCGCCCACGCTGGCCGACACGCCCCGGTACTGGTGCCGAAATGCCGGAAACTGCAGCGTCGCGCCCGCTACGCCCGCCGAAGCCGCACCATCGAAGCCGGTGGCGGGGTTGGGAGCCACGTAAAAATCGGCCCACCGCACAAGGCGCAGGTCGTAGCGCAGGCCGCCGCTCAGCTCCAGCGCGCCCAGCGGCTTTTTCAGCAGCAGAAAGCCGCCGGCATCGAGCAGGTCGTAATCGGGAATGGGGAAATCGGTGGCCTGCTGGTGGCGGTTGCGCTGGCCCATGCCGTTGCTGCCCAGGCTGATTTGCAGGCCCTGCCACGCGGGCAGGTGGTAGCGCACGTCGTAGGTGTAGGTGGTGAGCTGCAGGTCGAGGCCGGCCTGGTGGGGCGCGGTGGGGTGGTTGAACTCCTCGCGGCGGTTTTGCTGCGCGCCCAGCAGCAGGTGCAGCTCGCCGCCGCCCAGGTGCAGCTGCGTTTTGGTGAACACCCGGTAGTGCCGGATGCGCTGGTGCAGCGGGCTAATGGTGTAGGAATGCAGCTCCTCCCCCCCCACCACCGGGCGATTCCTGATGTCATCAAGCCCGCTCTCCAGCACCTGCCGGGTAAAGCGCCGGCTGAGCGAGTCGCGGCTGCCATCCGGAATTTCCTGACGGTTGTCGTAGAGCGTGACGTAGGCGTGGGTACTGCCCCAGGCCTTGCTCAGGCCCAGCATTCCGGTCAAAGTCAGCTCCCGGAAGCCGGTGTTGTACACCGCGCCATCTACGGCATTGCGGTAGTCGCGGGCCAGGCGGTGGCTGGCCCGGAAGCTGGTTTGCAGGCCGTGGCGCTGGTAGTTCAGCCCCAGCGAGTTGCCGATGAGGCCGTTGTTCGACTGGTACTCGGTCAGCACCTCGCCGCGCAGGCGGCCGTCGGGGCCGTCGGGCAGGGCGGGCAGCAGGTTCACCACGCCGGCCACGGCGTCGGAGCCGTAGAGCAGGCTGGCGGGGCCTTTCACAACTTCCACGCGCTCAATATCGTAGCCATCCACTTCCACACCGTGCTCGTCGCCCCACTGCTGGCCTTCCTGCCGCAGGCCGTTGTACAAGGTCAGCACGCGGTTGTAGCCCAGCCCCCGAATAAAGGGCTTCGACACGTTCGGCCCCGTCGTTACGGCGCTCAGGCCCGGAATGCCGCGCACGGCCGCGTCGATGACGTTAGTGTTGGCGTTGAGGGTGATTTCGCGCCGGCCCAGCGTGGCAATGGGCACGGGGCTGCGGCGCAGCTCGGTGGCCTGGCTCACGCCCGTTACTACCACTTCGCCCAGGTCGGCCGCCGCCGTTTCCAGCCCGAAATCCACCGTCAGCGGCACGTTGGCCACCATCA
>NZ_BAAGZM010000752.1:0-1767 GCF_054778495.1 Hymenobacter agri | reverse complement strand
TGGCGGCGCCGCCGAGGCGGTTTTCGGTGCGGGCCACGTGCACTACCGGCACCGGCGCTTCGGGCGAGAGGCGCGTGGCGCGGCCCCATACGTAGGCATCCACCATCACGTCGCCGATGATGAGGACGCGCAAGGTGTTGAAGTCGTTGAACAGCGTTTGCAGGGAGGAATCAGAAGTAGGCAAACCCAAAGCAAAAATCTGTCATCCTGAGCGCAGCGAAGTACCTTATCACATTTGTCGCAGTTGGTTTACTGCAAACCGTTCGGCCGTGACAAGGTCCTTCGCTGCGCTCAAAATGACAGGAGTTGATACATGATTAACTAAACCAGCTTCGCGAGGCTGGCTTTGATGCGGCGAAATGCCTCTGCCAGCTTCTCGTCGGCGGCGGCGGTGCTGAAGCGCATGCACGCTGGCGCGCCAAAGGCCTCGCCCGACACGGCCGACACGTGCGCGTCGTTCAGAATAAACAGCGCCAAATCGGAGGAATTGCGGATGGTGCTGCCATCGGGTGCGGTGCGACCGAAAAAGGCCGACACTTCGGGGAAGATGTAGAACGCGCCGCTAGGCGTGGGCGTGTCGAGGCCGGGAATGTCCTTCACGAGTCCCAAAACCAAGTCGCGGCGGCGGCGGTAGGCGGCCGTCATCTCGTCGGAGGCGGCGCGGCCGCCAGCCAGCGCGGCCACCCCGGCGCGCTGCGTGATGGAGCAGGTACCGGAGGTAATCTGTCCCTGCATTTTGTCGCAGGCGGTGGCAATGTCCTGGCGGGCGGCCAGGTAGCCCAGGCGCCAGCCCGTCATGGCGTAGCCTTTCGAGAAGCCATTCACGGTAATGACGCGGTCGGCAACGGCCGGAAACTGGGCCAGACTCACGTGCTCGCCCACGAAGTTGATGTACTCGTAAATCTCGTCGGCCAGGGCGTACACCTGCGGATGCTGGGCCAGCACATCGGCAATGGCCGCCAGTTCCTCGCGGCTGAAAACGGCGCCGGTGGGATTACACGGCGACGAATACATGATGAGCTTGGTGCGCGGCGTAATGGTCGCTTCGAGTTGCGCGGCGGTGGCTTTATAGTCGTTGTCGCGGGTGCCCACCAACGGCACGGCCACGCCGCCGGCCAGCTTCACCATCTCCTCGTAGCTCACCCAATAGGGCGAAAACACGATGACCTCGTCGCCGGGGTTCACCAGGCTGAGCACGGCGTTGGCCAGCGCCTGCTTGGCGCCGGTGCTCACTACAATCTGGCTGGGCTGAAAATCGAGCTGATTATCGCGCTTGAATTTGTCGCAAATGGCCTGCCGCAATTCCGGAATACCGGGCACCGGCGTGTAGAACGTGAAACCGTCGTCCAGCGCCTGCTTGGCGGCGTCCTTGATGTACTGCGGGGTCTGGAAATCGGGCTCGCCGAAGCTGAGGTTGATAACATCGACGCCCTGCGCGGCCAACTCGCGGCCCTTCTTAGCCATGGCAATGGTGGCCGATTCGCTCATGGCGAGCAGGCGGTCGGAAAGCGGCGAAGTGCGGACAGGCGCGGTGGTATCGGACATAGGGAACGGTAGTGGGTGCAGGGGCAAAGGTAAGGCGGCAGTTAGTAGCGCGAACCTTCAGCTCGCGCTACTGCCCCAGGCGCCGCCAGCAGCGCCAGAGCACCGTCAGGTCTAGGCCGGGCTCGTAGTTTTTGGCGTAGAGCAGCTCCAGGCGGCGCTTGGTGCCTTCGGTGAGCGGCGCGGCCGCATTGGCCGCCTCAGCCGGCGACACCACGGCCGGGG
>NZ_BAAGZM010000751.1:0-1770 GCF_054778495.1 Hymenobacter agri | reverse complement strand
CCTGGGCCAGCGCGGCCTCCCAGCGGGCCGGCGTGTCGAGCAGCAGCACGCCATTGGTGCTGTGCTTGCGGGCCAGCCGGTTGGCCAGCTTGGCCAGCGTTTTGGTGGGCGCAATGCCTACGCAGGTGGGGATGCCGGTGTGCTCCTTTACCCGGGCTTTCACGTCGGCCCCGTAGGCCAGCAGGTCGGGCGCGAGCAAGTGCATGCCGCTGAAATCCAGAAAAGCTTCGTCGATAGAATACACTTCCACGCCGGCCGCGAAGGTGCCCAGCACCTGCACCACACGCCGGCTCATGTCGCCGTACAGGCCGTAGTTGGAGGAGAATACCTGCACACCGTGCTGCGCCAGGCGGGGCCGGGCCAGGTGGTAGGGCTCGCCCATGGCAAAGCCCAGGTCCTTGGCTTCGTCGGAGCGCGAAATCAGGCAGCCGTCGTTGTTGCTGAGCACCACCACGGGCTGGCCCTCGAGCCGGGGCTGGAAAACCCGCTCGCAGGACACGTAAAAATTATTGCAGTCGACGAGAGCGTACATCGGAACGAGAGAAGAAAAATGCCGGCCCGGCGGGGCCCGGCGGCAGTTCATCGATTACGCTGGCTTTCACCGCCGCAACCGAGCATCTTGAGGGATAGAATATGGCGCAAGCGCCGGCCGGCGGCCGCGCTTACTTCACCCCGAACACTGACCCACTGCTCAGCGAATGAATGACGTGCGTGACGACGCCCCACACCAGCAGGCCCGTTTCGGGGTTCACCGGCAGCGGCGGGTAGCGGCTGTTTTCGGCCACCAGCCAGCGCGTATCGCCGCGCACCTGCAGGCGCTTGATGGTGTGCTCGCCCTCCACCACGGCCACCACAATGCTGCCGTGCACGGGCCGCAGGGCGCGGTCGACGGCCACCAAATCGCCGGGATGGATGCCGGCCCCGGTCATCGAGTCGCCGCTGACGCGGGCCAGAAACGTGGAGGCCGGATTGCGAAACAGGAAGCGCGTGAGGTCGAAAGCCGGGTCGAGGTGGTCGTCGGCCGGCGAGGGGAAACCGGCCGGCACGGGGCAACCAAACAGCGGCACTTCGCGAGTGGGCAGCAGGGAAGCCGAAATAAAATCATGGAGCGATGCAAGCATTGGGCAAACCGCGCGTCTATAAAAAGAATGCGGCCCGCTATTTACTAATTATTTTAGTTAATTGTTGCTTTTCATCTCAGCCGCAAGGCAGCAGGCTATTGATATAGCAGAAACATTATTCATCGAATCATCACGTATTAGCAGCAATATTCAGCCGTAATTCTTTGCAAATGACTAAAAAATATTACTACCAAAATTTTTAGTTTTACTTTTCATAAAGTATCTTTGGGTATGTCAAATGTCAAGCTCCCTACGCCGCTGCCCGTGCAGCAATTTGCCCGTTGCGTGAACAACGCGCAACGTCCGGCCGACTTCGTTGGCGACTGGCCCGAAGCGGGCCGGGTGTATGCCGTGCGCGTGCTGCCGCACGTGCGCACCGGCCTGCCCCAGGTGCACGTGCTCGGCTTTTACGCCGAGCGGCCTTATGGCGCATTTGCCGCGCACCGCTTCGAGCGCGTGGCCGATGTGTGGCTCAACTAACCCCTTATCATTCAAATTATAATGGGCACGCTCCCATTGCAAACGCCCCAAACCAGCTTGGCTGGTTTGGGGCGTTTGCTTACCTACAGGTTGAACAGCGCGGCGGCGTTGCGGGTGGTAGCCTCGGCTACCTCGGCCTCGGGCCGGCCCAGCAGCGAGGCCACCCGGC
>NZ_BAAGZM010000750.1:0-1771 GCF_054778495.1 Hymenobacter agri | reverse complement strand
AAGGTCGTAGCGCAGCAGGGGCATGGCGTGGGGCTGCAGGGTGCGGCGCACTTCCTCGTGCGAAGCGTGCAGGTCGCGCTGGCTTTCCGGCGCCGAGGGGTAAGCCGCAAAAATATTACGCCCCACGGCCTGCTCGCGCGGCAGCAGCGACACGGCCACGTGCTGGTCGGAGTTGTCGAGCACGGTGCCGTCGGGGGCCAGTAGCAGGTAGGAGCCCGGCAGCATCCGGAAAAGCGCCCGATAGTCGATAGCAGCAGAGGCAGGGAAATCAGCCATGGAAAAGCAAGGAATGCATCAGAAGAAAGCCGGCGGCCGCGGCGACGAATGGTCGCTCCGGCAATGGCACTGGCGATACGTAAACCGCCGATGCGCCGTTCGTGAGTGGTGGCGTTTATTGCGGAAGCCCCGGCTGGTCGGCACCGGGCCCGGAGGTGAAATGGCGCATGCGGTAGCAGTTCATCGCCGTATCGCCGAGCTGCTCAATGAGCTGGTAATTGGCCACGGCTCCCACGGCCGCGCCCACAAACGGCAGCAGCTGGGCCATTTTAGCCAAGTCGATGTAGTCGCGGTATTCCTGCTGAAACGTGCGCCAGTCGAACTCCTCGGGGTCGAGGGGGAGCGTGAGGCGGTAGCTGTCCCAGTGGGCCAGCCGCTGGTAGGTGAGGTTGCGGGTGTGCTGGCTGCTGAACGCCAGCTGAAAAACGTGCAGCACATACAGCCGCTCGGTATAGTCGTGCACATCGTAGCCGTAGGCCGCGGCCAGGTCGAACAGCAGCTTGATTTTAATGCCCAGCAACAACGGAAAGTCGGCCAGGCCCAGTAGGAAGCCCCCGGCTCCGGTTACGGCCCCTTCGGCCGTGGCCATGGTGCGGTAGTTCCGAATCTGGTTGCGGGCCACGGCCTCGCGCTGCACGAACGTTGCCGGGGCCAGCCGGATGCCGGTAGTGTGCTGCGAGCCAAACAGGACGCCCCGTACCATTTGCCGAATGGCGGCCGTGATGGCCTGGTGCACCCGCTCCGGCAGCAGGGCGTTGAGGCGGATTTGCACGCGGCGGGCAAACTGGTTCAGGCGCGAGGGCGGGCGCTGCATGCGGCGCTGCCACAGGCGCAGCTCGGCGCGGGCCAGCTGGTCGGCATTGGTTTCGGAAGGGGAAAGGGCTTCAGTCATGGCACCGCGAAGCTACGCGCCGTAGTTGCTACGCCGGCTGTTTTAGGCCGGGGCGGCCACTCCCAGCTGCTGTAGCCGCACCTGGTACTTGGCGTAAATGGCCTGCAGGTCGGCATTGTGCTTGGCGGCATCTACGCCGATGCTCACGTTGCGGGCGTGGAAGCGGTGCAGGTGGCTGATGTGCGGGCACACCACCGGCAGCTGCCCGGCCAGCAGAAAGCGCACGTACAGGTCGAGGTCTTCGGCCATGGGCAGCACGTCGTCGTAGCCGCCCACTTCATCGAAAAATGGCCGGTGGTAGCACACGTTGCCCTGAATGAAATGCTCGGCCCGAAAAATAGCCTGCAGCATGGCCGTAGGCGAGTCGAACTGCCAGGCATAATAATCTTCGTTGGGCAGGTAGCGGCCGTGCTCGTCTACGCGCAGAAAATCGGCCACGAACCAGGGGCGGCCGGGGTGGGCGTTTATCTGGGTGGCATAGTGAAACAGCGTGCGCTGCAGCAGGAAATCGTCGTCGTCGAGCGGCACTACCCAGGCTTCCGGGTCGGCGGCGGCCACGAGCTGATTGCGGGCGGGGCCGGCCAGCAGCCGGTCGGGCGAGTG
>NZ_BAAGZM010000749.1:0-1772 GCF_054778495.1 Hymenobacter agri | reverse complement strand
ACCACGGCCTGGTATCAGGCCGACCCCCTGGCGCCCGGCACCGGCCTGGGCCTCTGGATTGCCGGGCGGCTGGCGCAGGGCCTGGGCCTGCAACTGGCGTTTCGGGAGCAGGCGCAGCAGCTACTGGTGACGGTAAGCTTCCCGGCATAACGTTCGGTGCCGACCTTTGGGCTACTTTCCACGTTTGCCCTGCGCGCCTATGAACATTCTGTTGGTTGAAGACGACCCCCGGCTTTCGGGCCTCATCAGCCGGGGCCTGCAAGAGGAGCAGCTCACCGTGACGGTAGCCGCCGACGGCGAGCGCGGCCTGGAGCTGGCCCTGGCCCGTCCGTTCGACCTGATTATTCTCGACGTGATTTTGCCCGGCCGCAGTGGCCTGGAGGTGCTGGCCGCCATTCGGGCGCACGATGCGCGGGCGCCGGTGCTGCTGCTCACGGCCCTGGGCACCACCACCGACAAGCTGCAGGGCTTCGGCAACGGCGCCGATGACTACCTGGTGAAGCCCTTCGACTTTGCCGAGCTGGTGGCCCGGGTGGGCGCCCTCACCCGGCGCGGCACCCAGGCCCCCGGCACCCGCCTGGCTTTTGCCGATGTATTGATGGATACCACCAGCCGCACCGTGACGCGGGCCGGCCAGCCGCTACGCCTCACCACCCGCGAGTTCAACCTGCTGGAGCTGCTGCTGCGCTACCCCGGCCGCGTGCTCAGCCGCAGCGAGATTGCCGAACACGGCTGGGACGAGTCGTTCGACGCGGGCAGCAACGTGATTGACGTGTACGTGAGCTACCTGCGCAAAAAGCTCGACCACGGCTTTCCCACCAGGCTCATCCATACCGTGACGGGCGCGGGCTACGTGCTGCGGCAGGAATAAAAAGGGTTGAGGGTTGAGTTAAGTCTTGGGCCAGCATATTTCCACGGAGTAGAAAAGGCGTAGGCTTCCCCTAATCAAACCGTCTGTTTATTCAAGCTTGAACAAACTCCGCAACTGTATAACGCAGAGAAAGGCCCACTCAACCCTCAACTTTCAAAACTTAACCATCCAAAATGACCATCCGCAACCGCCTCACCTGGCTCTTCGTGGGCGTGGTAGCTTTTATTCTGCTGGGCGTGCTGAGCACGGCATTTTTGCTACAGGCCGATTATAGCCGGCGCGAGTTCCGGCAGCGGCTGCGCGACCGGGCCGAGGTGGCGGCCTACATCTTTCTGGAGAAGGACGAGCTGCGCAGCTCGGCGTTTCAGGAGTTTCAGAAGCGCTACCAGCGCACGCTGACGGAGGAAATTATTCAGCTCTACGATGTCAAGGGCGAGGTGCGTTTCGTGCGCGAAGATGCCCGCCTGGAAGTGCCGCCCGACGTACTGTCCCGAATTAAGGAAGGGCACGAAGAATATTTTGAGGACGGCCCGCGCGAGGCGGTGGGCATTTTCTACCGCGACAACCAGGGCCAGTACGTGGTGGTGGCCGGGGCCGAAAACCAGTACGGCAACGCCCGCCTGCGCTACCTGGCCACGATTCTGGCCACGCTGTTTGTGCTCAGCCTGCTACTGATTTACGGAGCCGGACGGCTGTTTGCGGGCCGGGCATTGGCCCCCATCGCGGCCCTGAACGACCAGATGGATAGCATCTCGGCCCACGACCTGCACCGGCGCGTGGCCGAAAACCTCTCGGGCCGCGAGCGCGACGAGCTGTCGCGCCTGGCCCACACCTTCAACCGCCTGCTCGACCGGCTGGAGAGCAGCTTCGACGGGCAGCGCGCCTTCGTGCGCAACGCCTC
>NZ_BAAGZM010000748.1:0-1775 GCF_054778495.1 Hymenobacter agri | reverse complement strand
TGGGCGTGGCGGCCGTGGTGGTGCTGGTGCTGGCCGCCGACGCCCGCCCGTGGACCATTGTGGGCTACCATTTTGCCGAAGATATCGGCATAATCTCGGGGGCACCGCTGGACAGGGCCGTGCGCCTGGCCAATGCCGACCTCTACCGCCAGCTCGACGCGCAGGTGCCGCCGGGCTACCTCATTCTCAACGCCCAGGGGGGCGACGAGCTGCAGGCCCAGTTCTACTCCACCCACCCCGTGTACGGCTGGTGGCCGGCCGAAACCGACCTGAACCGGCTGCTGGCCCAGGGCTGGCGCGTGGCGTATTTTCCGGCCCACCACAACCAGGCACCCCCCGATTACCTCACGCATTCGCCCGGGGCCATCCCGCTCTGGGGCAGCCCGCAGTAGGGGCGGCTCCTGCTTTTTTATCATCATCCGCGCCCATGGCTGTTTCTGTTCGCTCACATCTGGTTCCACTGCTGGCGTTGCTTCTGGCTACGCTGCTGCTACTCAGTGCTGGCCTCTACAACGGGTTTCCGTTGGTAACCATCGATACCGGCACCTACATGAATTCGGCCATTCGTTTCGATGTGCCCAACGACCGGCCCATTGTGTACAGCCTGTTCATCTGGGCTACGGGGATGAAGTTTTCGCTGTGGCTGGTGGTGCTGGCGCAGTCGCTGCTGCTGGCCTGGCTGCTGCTACGCTGCGTGGCCGTGTTTGCGCCGCGCGTGCACCACCGGCTGGGGCGGCTGGTGGTGGTGGGGCTCACGCTTTGGGCCACAGGGGCATCGTACTATTGCAGCCAGCTCATGCCCGACATCTTTTCCGCCATTGGGCTGCTGGCGCTGGCGCTGGCATTGCTCGGGCCTGTGCGGCCAGTGGCCGAGCGTGTGGGCGTGTTGGCCACCGTGGCCCTTTCTACCATGATGCACAACTCCAACCTGCTCACCTTCAGCATGGTGGTGCTGGGATTTGGGTTGGTCGGCTGGTGGCAGGGCTTGTTCCGAAGGCAGCTGGCCAGCCTGCGCCAGTGGGTGCTGGCCACGGCCACCGTATTGGCTTGCTGGGGGCTGCTGCCTTCCATCCACGCTGTTTTCGGCGGCGGCTTCGTGCTGTCGCGGGCTACGCCGGTGTTTCTGCTGGCCCGAATGGTGGAGGCGGGTATCGTAGACGAATACCTCAAATGCAACTGCGACCAGGCTCCGCCGCTGAAGCTTTGCGACTTCCGCGGCCAGCTGCCCAACGATGCCATTTCTTTTCTGTGGGATGAGAAGAGCCCCTACAACCAGACCGGCGGCCTCGAAGACAACCTCGTCGAGTACCGCAGCATTGTGCACCAGATACTGGTTACCCCGCGCTATTACCCCTACCTGGTCCAGGAGGGCTTGCGGTCGACGCTGCGCCAACTGACGCACATCAGCCACGGCGACGGGCTGGTGCCCCAGCGGGAATACACCAACCCCTACTGGAAGGTGCTGGAGTTTGCGCCGTACGAAGTCAAGGCCTATCTGTCGTCGCTGCAAAACCGGGGCGAGCTGCATTTTGATGACTTGAATGCCCGTTTCTACGGCGCCGAGCTGCTTGCCCTGGTAGTCGCCGCGGCGGTAATAGCCTGCGCCCGGCGTTCGGCGGCCGCGGCGACCCGCTACGCCCCGTTGCTGCTGCTACTGCTGGTAGTAGGCATGGGCCTGGTCGCCAACGCCTTCGTAACCGGCGCGCTGGCCAACGTGCTCGACCGCCTGCAGGGCCGCGTGGCCTGGCTGCTGCCCTTTGCGGCGCTGCTGGTGC
>NZ_BAAGZM010000747.1:0-1775 GCF_054778495.1 Hymenobacter agri | reverse complement strand
GCGCAGTGGCGGCAGCGGCCGGCTCGCCGTTGCCAGGCAAGGACGCAGCGCCGGGCTCGAAACCATACTGCGTGCGGCCGTCGGCACGGGCATCCTGGCCATCGTAGGCGCGGTAAGCATTATCCTGCACACCGGGGGCGCCGGGGCCGCCGTAGTACCGGTCCTCGGCCGAGCTGCGGGGCTCGTAGTCGGCCACGCGATACTGGTTGCCGAAGCCGCCGTGGGTAGTGCCCTGCTGGCTTTCGACGCCGAATTCCCCGCGGTTGGGGTCGCTGTCCTGGTTGTCGCGGCGGCGCTGGTCGTGGTAGCTACCTTGGGTGCTATTGCTGAAATTGCCGCCGTAGGTAGCGCCGGGCGTGCTACTGGCAGGCTCCAGGTCGGCCGGGTCGGCTTCCTTGTTTTCCTGGGTGGTGCCATCGGTGTCAACAGCGCCTTTGCCGGGGCTGGCTTCCGATGCCGCCAGCGCTTCGCTCGATACCGGCCTAGCGGCTGCGCCCGCGCTGCCAGGCTGGTGGGGGGCACCGCCGGGCTGGCCCACGCCGGCGCCGGGAGCGGTGTGTTTAGTGGCAGTGTTGCCCACCGGCCCATCGATGCGGTTGCCGGCAATGTCATTGGGTTCAGTGTTCAGGTTTTCGGGCTCGTGCGACATAGCAATGGGTGGGGCGTGAAATGAGAAATAAGCTGATGGCCAACTGGCTCCTGGCTATACGCGCCACTGCCGGGCTGGTTGGCCACGGCCAGCTCTCTCCGGCCCTCCCGGGCTGCTGGTTCGAAGTTCCGATTTTACTTTTGTTATCCCGTCCCGATTATTGGGGCATCCAAGCCGCTGCTTCGTCGTCGAGGCGGTGGGCGGCATTTCAATTCTTTACCCCTCCCCCATCATGCTCACCGGCACCGTCAAGTTTTACAACGATACCAAAGGCTTTGGCTTCATCATCGCCGACGACAACCAGGAAGAAATTTTCGTCCACCAAACCGGCCTCATCCACGAGATTCAGGAAGGCGACCGGGTTGAATTCGACCTTAAAGAAGGTAAAAAAGGCCCCAATGCCGTCAAAGTAACCCGTATTCAATAGCGGCGCGCCCAAAGCACCAGCTTTGCGGGGCTGCCGCAATAGTTGCTTCCACAAAAAAGCCGGTTCCTCGCATGCGGGAACCGGCTTTTTTGTGGAATAATTTTCAGCGCCGGCTATTTACTGCCCGCCGCTACGTGCCTGGCTACGCGCACGCCCACGGCCATCAGGCCGGGCAGCTGGTCCTGGCGCATGTATTGCTCCAGCGTGAGAGTATAGCTGCCGGGCTTGCTGAAGCGCTGGTTGGGCATGGCCAGCGCCTGCAGGTCGTAGATGTCGCCGGTGCCTTTGCCCCTGGGCTCGCCGGTTTTGGGGTCGAGTAGGAGCAGCTGGTGTAGCATAGGCCGCCCTATCGGGCCGGCCGGCCCCCGCAACGACGCCTGCAGGTACAGGTTATAGTAGCTATAGGCCGAGGCGTAGCGCACGTTGAAGTACACGTCGTACCGGGCCGTGGTATCGGTAATGGCAAAGGTGAAGGTGGGCTTCTGCTGCACGTCCCACGAATAATTGGCAAAGTCGGTGTTCTGCTCAAATACCCGGTTGGGGTCGCAGGCCGCGAGCAACCCACTAAATGCCAGGCCGGCCACTATACGAAAGACAAAACGCTGATTCATACGCCATCAAAACGGTAAGCAATAAATAACCCGGGGCTTAGGCACCCGCCGGGGCCGGCGCCCCGGCGCCGGCGCCCTCACCGCTGCC
>NZ_BAAGZM010000746.1:0-1780 GCF_054778495.1 Hymenobacter agri | reverse complement strand
GGCGAGGGCGAGAGCAGCACCAGCCGGCGCAATCCGGGCGGGCGGCGGGCGGCCAGTAGCAGGGCAATTTTGCCCGCCATGCTGTGGCCCACCAACGTAAAATCGGCCACGCGGTGCTCGGCCAGGTAAGCCGCTACCCAATCGGCATACGCCCGCACCGAGTAGTCGAAATGCAGCGGCGCGGGCTGCTGCCCAAAGCCGGGCAGGTCGGGGGCCAGCAGCTGAACATCAGTGGGTAGCAGAGGCCGCAGGGCCTCAAATTCGTGGCCGGCGCCGGCCCAGTAATGCAGGGCTACTACGGTGTGCATCATACCAATACAGAACAGGTAAAACCATCTCTACGACCAAACGGCCGATATCGCCGGGCCGGCCGCCCGCGCCGCGTGGCGGGCTGCTATTGCGGCTCGGCGGCAATCCGCCCGCGTCGGGCAGCCGTACGTTTTGCCACAACTACTATTATTATTGCCAGCCACCATTTCTTTACCTACTGATAATCAAACCATTTAACTCAGATTATTGCCAATACCTCCTCTACTATTCTCTGTTCGCTTATCCAATTCCACCTATCGCGCGTACTAGCTTACCGTTGAGTTAGCGCCTCGATTCTGTCTTCCTTCCCTTTATGCATTCAACTACCGCGTTGCTTTCGGCAACGGAAGAAGCGGCGCTTGTCGAGCGTTTGCTGGCGCGTGACGAGCAGGCCCTGCGCCTGCTGCACGACCGCTACTCCCGCAATCTGTTCGCGGTTATCATGCGCTTGGTGCACAATCAGGAACTAGCCCAAGATGTGCTGCAGGAAGGACTGCTTAAGGTCTGGCTCAGCATCGAGCAGTATGATGCCGCCCGGGGCCGGCTGTTCACCTGGATGGTGCGGGTGTGCTGCAACCAGGCCATCGATGCCCTGCGCAGCCCTCGTCACCGCTTCCACAACGCCGCCCGCTCGCTCGAAACCGGCGGCGCCCAACGTGCCTCGGCCCCGGCCTCGTTCAACCCCGAGCACATCGGCCTGCGCGAACTTACTCTCAAGCTAAAGCCCCGGCAGCGGGAAGTCATCGAGTTGTTATACTTCGGTGGCTGCACGCAGGCCGAAACCGCCGAGCAGCTCGGCATTCCGCTGGCCACGGTGAAAACGCGGGCCCGCACAGCTATTCAGGTGCTGTCGCAGCTGGTGCGGTAGCCGGCGGGCAGGGAATAAATTTCCCCTCCCCTACCGTGGGCATTCCTCCCGTGTCAGGCTTTCGTTGATGACGATGGCGGCGCGGTTGCCATCGGCGGCGGCCAGCAGGGCCTGCTGGGTACCCGGCTTGGTATCGCCGGCCGCGTAGATACCCGGCAGCGAGGTCTGCAGGTTTGAGTCGACCCACACCGCGCCTTTGCTGGTGAGCCGCGCACCAATGTCGGTGGCGAGGGAGGTGCGCTGATGCTGCGGCGCGTGCAGAAACAGTGCGGCCCGCTCCAACTCACTGCCGTCGGCAAATTGCAGGCAGCGCAGCTCCCCGTTCTTCGAGCCGATGAGCCGGGCCAATGGCTCTTCGCGAATACCGATTTTTTCGCGGCGCAAGCGGCGGCGGGCGTTGGGTGTGAGGTGGCCCGGCCCATCGGTCACCACGATTACGTCGCGGCTCCAGCGGCTCACCAGCAGCGCCAGCCCGGTTACGGTGCGGCCCTGGCCATATACGGCCAGCGGCTGGTTGCGCACCTCCCAGCCGTGGCAGTACGGGCAGTGCAACACGCCCCGCCCCCACAGCTCCCGGAAGCCCGGCAGCGGGGGCAGAATGTC